>JBHJOU010000176.1:0-5720 GCA_050329355.1 Rivularia sp. (in: cyanobacteria) | reverse complement strand
TGATTTTCATATCCCAACCATTGGGGCTGTTCTTCAGGGAACCGCATTTATTCCATAAATTACTAATCAATTTCACAAATTATGAAGTTCAAGTCAATTGCTCTGGCACTTTTTACTGTTAGTATTGCTTCAATTTTTGGCACAACGGCAGCACAAGCAGCCTCGCTGTCAGTATTAGCGGATGGTTTAGATAACCCTAGAAACTTTGACTTTGATTCAGAGGGAAATATCTATCTGACAACCAGCGGTAGAGGTGGAGATGGAACAGATGGAAGATGCGTTCCCTCACCAAGTTCACAATTTATTCCTTTGTGTGCGGGTAGCACTGGTTCTCTACTCAAAATTGGTACCGACGGTAGCAAACAAACAGTTATTTCAGACCTTGCGTCCCTAGCATTAACACCCTTTGGGGAACAAGCAGCAGGTCCTGCTGACTTCAAATTTGATGGCAAAGGAAAAGGTTATTTATTAATGGGTTATGCTGGCGACCCTTCCAACAGCGGACCAATTTTACAAACTCCTAGCCTGGGAAAACTATTTGAAGTTGACTTAATAAATGGTGCGCTAGGAAAAGAGGTTGCTAATTTTGCTCAGTATGAAGTGGACTTCAATCCAGATGGTACTGACATCATTACTAATCCTTACGCAATGACGATTAAAGACGATTTTGCTTACGTCGTTGATGGTGGTGCCAACGTTATCTGGAAAACAGCACTTGATGGTAGCGGAATTCAAAATGTAGCTGCGTTCCCCATCCTACCAGTGAGCCAAAGCGAGCTAGAATTTCCTAGCTTTGAACCACCAGGAGATATTCCTTCTGACGCACCTGGACTTCCAGCAGTTAACGGTCAAGGTGGCGATACAGAACCACCTAGCGGTCCCCCTCCAGGAGAAGGAGCGAGCCAAGATTTTCCTATTACCTTCCAATCGGTACCTACAGGAATTACCCAGTCACCCAATGGTGGTTTCACAGTAGCTGAATACTCTTACTTCCCTTATCCAGAAGGTAGAGCGCGTTTATATTCAGTTGACGAAGCTTTGAATATCCAAGAAACAATTACCAATGGTGGTGATGGCTTTACTCAGTTAACTGGTACAGCATACGACGAACAAGGCAACTTGTACGTACTGCAACACATGAACACCTCAGAATGGAAAAACATTCTGCAAGGTGGCGAAGTAATTGGTGATATTAGCAGTTCGATTATCAAAGTTGCCGCTGATGGAACTCGCGAAACTATTTGGAACGGTAACGGTTTAGAAGCAGCTTCCGGTTTAACTTATCGTGATGGTGCTTTATATACCGCAAACCGCGCTCGTCTAGCAGAACAGGGTCAATTAGTCAAGATTGACCTCAAGAGTGGTGGTGACAACCCGACAAAAGTTCCTGAGCCTGCTTCCATACTTGGTTTATTAGGAGTTGCCGCAGCTGGTGCAGCTTCCAAATACGGCAAGCGCAAGCGTCAGGAAGACAAGTTAGAAGAAATTTTGGACAACGTAGAAGTTCTTTAATAGTTATCAATTGTCAATTATTAATGTAGGGTGTGTGACGCTTCAATAAACTTTGTACGTAGTTATAAGCCGAATTAGCGTCACGCACCACCTGCAACCTAGTAGTCTGTCCCATTAGTTTTGATGGGTTTTTATCCCAATCTCCCGGGGAATGCAATTCCCCGTCTCATAGCAAAAGTCGTCTGAAGACGACTGACGGAGTACCCCTCATAATTAATGTGGTGAAGTACTAGTAGTCCATGTCATTAGTTTTGATGCGTATTACTTCAGTCCTATTCATAGGACTTGTGCCATGAGACAGGGACTTACAGTCCCTGGCGGATTAGATACCCACCCATCAGAACAAATGAGATGAACTGCATCCTCTGGGTGAAAACGATGATTGTAAAAAAACAGCAAGTTGCTGTCTCATAGATTTAGTAAACAGCAACTTGCCGCTAAGAGTTCCAGGTCTAGACCCGGACGCATTACCTAATCAAAAGTATAACTAGCACTATCAGGATTATCAACGATGAAGTTTGTCACAAATTTATCATTAGCCTTTGCGAGTGCGGGATTCATGGTTTTGGCAGCAACAGCCGAAGCTAAAGCAGTAAATTTAACCTTCGATAGTCAAATTGGCGAACCGGGGTTTGGTCCCGGACAGCTTTTCGTTCCCCAAGGTGTTGCTTATAACAATGCAGATGGAAATATCTATGTAAGTAACGGTCGCGGTTTTGACCCAACACCAGGAGGAGCTGGTTTTCTTCCTAATGTTGGCAACAGAGTTGATGTATTTAGTCCTGATGGTACTTATCTCCGGGCTATTGGAACTGGTGTTACAGGGCAAAAAGGAGCGGGTATAGACGAACCAGGAGATTTGAAGTTTGACACTATCTCTGGCAACTTATACGTAGCTGACGTTTTTAACAGCGAAATTGACGTATATAATCCCCAAACTGGAGAATTTGTGACCTCCTTTGGTTCATTCAGTGGTCAAGGACCTGGCGATTTGTTCTTCGGACCCGGTGGTATAGATTTTGACAGAGAAGGCAATTTGCACGTCACTGATTTTAGTGCTGACGTAGTAAAGGTTTACGGTAGAGATGGCGAATTAGTTAAAACCTATGGTGGTTTGGGTAACGCACCGGGACAGTTTGATGGACCTGCCGGTCTAGCTATATCTCAAAATACAGGCAATATTTACATCAACGACCAATTTAATAACCGGATTCAGGTACTCGACTCCAAAGCTAATCCTTTGTTTGCTTTTGGTACTGAAGGTACTGAATTGGGACAATTTAACGAGCCAATCGGTATTGACGTAGATGAATTCGAGAATATTTACGTTGCTGACTCGCAAAACAGCCGCGTTCAGGTATTCGATAAGGATGGTAATTTCTTAAGCGTATTTGGTGGACCTGTAGAAAATCCTGGACCTCCCGGACCTGGAGAATTACCTTTTTCTACTAATCCTGCTGACTTAGAACCAGGTAAGTTCAACTGGAGTGGTGGCTTGAGCTACAGCGATGGCAAAGTTTATGTGGGTGATTTCTTCACTGGTCGGGTACAGGTATTGAATGTAAACCGTAATGAAGATTCCAAGAAGGTTCCTGAACCTACAGCCTTATTAGGTTTAGGAGTATTTGCACTTGGTGGTGTTGCGACTAAAATGAGAAAGAATAAGCAGCAATCTGCTTAATTTAATGTGAATTCGACGACTAGTACAGAAGTCGGGTTTTTAGGATAAATGTTTGTAGTAACAGACAATTTTAGTAAAAACCCGACTTCTAACCCCCAGGAAAAATCCAGATTTGACAGTTTGCTTATGATTTAAGCAGCAATCGAATTCGTGAATATCGAACTCACGTTAATTTAGGATTTAACGTTATTCAGTTAGATTTTGAGACGTAGCAGTGCTACGTCTCTACATGACGGGTTGAAAAGAACAAGAACAATTTAATTAGTATATATAAAATGATTTTGACAACAAGTTCTATACAAACACAAAATATTAGCGCCGAAGATTTACTTTATCGCTGGGTGTCGCGACTAGTCAATACTGACGCTGTGAATTGGTTGAACGAAAAGCGACAGTTAATAAAAGATGGTGCAGCGACGCGAGTATTTTTTACTGCTTTTAGTGCAGTGCCTCGTTACACATCTAAAAAGGATATCCAGCCAACAGTAGAAGAATTAGAATCAGCCTCTAACGCTTGCAAAAATTGGTTTCCCGCTAATTGGACTGTAGACCAAGCTGCTCGGACTTTACTAGTATTAAGTTTACCGTTCAAAGATGTAGAACAGTATTTGCTAACATTAGACCAAGTATTTGCCGCTGCTGATGTGGGTGAATTAGTTGCACTATATCAAGCATTAGCTTTACTTCCTTATCCCGAACAACTTCGCGATCGCGCTGCTGAAGGTATTCGTAGTAATATGACAGCGGTTTTTAATGCCGTTGCTTTGCAAAATCCTTATCCAGCAGAATATTTAGACAATCTTGCTTGGAACCAAATGGTTTTAAAAGCTTTGTTTGTCGGTAGTCCGTTGCATTTAATTCAAGGACTAGATGAACGAGCAAACCCAGAACTAGCAAGGATGTTAGTTGATTACGCTCACGAACGTTGGGCAGCCGGACGCGATGTATCACCGGAATTGTGGCGATGCGTCGGAAAATTTGCCAACGATGAAATATTAACAGATTTAGAGCGAATTTTAGCAGAATCTCATACTCAACCTAATTCAAACGGCAAAGGACAACAGAAATTACTAGAGAGAACTGCTGCTGCTTTAGCTTGTTCCGAATGTCCCTTACCCCAAGCACAATTTCTTCTCGCTCAATATCCGGAGTTAGAAGCTGATATTCAAGCAGGAAGACTGACTTGGAAAAACGTAAGGAGTTAGGAGTTAAGAGTTAGGAGTTAAGAGTTAAGAGTTATGAATTAATAAAATATTTGTTGTAGTCTCACTTAAAAAGCTCTCTAGTGACTAGGGAGCCGTTCGGCTCCCACTACGAAAATTAATTGGAACGACTATAAAAGATTCAACTTCTAACTGCTCACTCCTAACTGCTCACTCCTAACTGCTCACTCCTAATTCCTAACTCCTAACTCCTCACTTTATTAATCTAAAATCTAAAATCTAAAATCCAAAATCCAAAATGTATATAGATCCACATATTCACATGAGTTCGCGCACTACCGATGATTACGAAAAAATGCGTAATGCGGGTATTGTTGCGGTGATTGAACCTGCTTTCTGGATGGGACAACCCCGGACTAATGTTGGTTCTTTTCAAGATTATTTCAGCAGTTTGGTGGGCTGGGAACGTTTTCGAGCGTCACAGTTTGGCATCAAACATTATTGCACTATTGGTTTGAACTCTAAAGAAGCTAATAATGAAGCTTTAGCCGAACAGGTAATGGAATTACTACCTTTGTACGCTTGTAAAGAAGGCGTAGTTGCCATCGGTGAAATCGGTTACGACGATATGACACCTGCGGAAGATAAGTATTTTCGCTTGCAACTTGAATTAGCTAAAGAGTTAGATATGTTAGTGATGATTCATACACCGCACCGCGATAAAAAAGCGGGTACGAATCGCAGTATGGATGTATGTCTCGAACATGGTTTAGAACCATCAAAAGTGATTGTAGACCACAACAACGAAGAAACCGTCAAAGACGTATTAGATAGGGGCTTTTGGGCAGCGTTTACAATTTATCCCAATACCAAAATGGGTAACGCTCGCATGGTGGAAGTTGTACGTCAATACGGATGCGATCGCATTATCGTAGACAGCAGCGCCGACTGGGGAGTAAGTGACCCCTTAGCAGTACCAAAAACGGCTCAATTAATGATAGAAAGAGGGATTCCAGAAGCCCACGTCCGAGCCACCTGTTACGAAAATGCCCTTGCAGCATACAGCCAAAGTGGTCAAATACAGGAATCCGATTGGTTAAATCCATCCCCAATTGACCAGCGGGAATTATTTAGCGGTAACTCCGTATTGCGCGGACAAAAACCAGTTGTCGAAGAATCTCAGTCCGAATACGCACTAATTGAATAAAAGTTAGGAGTTAGGAGTTAGGAGTTGGGAGTTAGGAGTTAACAATAAGAATTATCTTCCCCTTGTCTCCCCATCTCCCCATCCCCTTGTCTCCCCATCCCCCCATCACCCCATCTCCCCCATCTCCCCATCCCCCCATCTCCCCATCACCCCATCT
>JBHJOU010000646.1:0-3598 GCA_050329355.1 Rivularia sp. (in: cyanobacteria) | reverse complement strand
ACGTCTAGGAAACTATAAAGAAAGCGCACCGACTCATCACTTTTATTATCCATTTTTACTTTTAGCAACAAAGCACCTCCCGAATAGCTAGCTGACTGTACTGCCAAAGTTACACCTTCGCTTTCAGCTTGTATGGGAAATCCTGCTTGCAGCTTTTCTTCAGCTTCTGGTGGTTTCTCTTCTTGTTTGCGTTTGGTATCTTTTGTACCTTCTTCTAAATCATCGATTGTTTTTGATTTAGCGGCTTTGGTTTTACCTTCAATACGTGATTTTACAATCGAAAGGATTTCTTCTTCTTTGACAAAGACTACACCTTCTTTTTCTTGATCACCAGTTGTGCCTTTCCTGGCATACTTGGTAGTAGGACGAGTATCCGGTGCTGTGACTCCTTTAAGAGCCGCACTCCCCAAGGTAAAACCCCAAAAAGCGCTGACTGAACCAGCCCCTAACATCAGGGTTAACAAAATCAACGTTAGAAGTACAGTAGAATTTAGTTTCATTCTTCGCAATTAATATAGCTGTTCGATGTCAGGATAAAGCAAAAGTGTTGAAGTTTGTTTTCGATCGGAACCCAAAACTTGATAAATATACTTGATAAATATTAGTTTGCACTATTTTATGATTAAATGATGTAGCGCAAAATCTGATATTTTTGATTTGTTTAATTATTTTTAATTATTGTTGTATACAAAAATGTAAACTTACGGTATAATCATTAATCAGCCAGGGTTGGCCGATCGGTTGAGGCAACGAACTCATAATTCGTGTTAGGCAGGTTCAACTCCTGCACCCTGGATTTAACAGCATAATTTTGTAGATTTAGCCATTAGTCCTTCGGATCGAGAACTAATGGCTAATAAATATTTATTTATAACCTCTAATCTTCTCTTTTAGCGATGTGGTAAGCTATCAAAGCGGAATTCAGTTCCAACTTGTAATTGAGTAGCTCTCAAACTCGGAGAACCTAATAATGAGGTATTATAAGGATTTGGTAAATCTGGACTCCGAAGATATGGGTCGTTAGTTGTTTGCTGCTTAAGTAAATCTTGATAAAGAATGTTTACTAGCTTACCATCTCGCTCAATTTCGTGTTCTGGAAAAGAATTCTTAAACAAAGAACCAGATCCAAATATCCAATCTATTTCCCTAAATAAACCTTGGTTATTGTAAAAGTCGGGATAGTTTTTGTAAAACCCTTTTTCAAATACTTCATTCGGTGTTTGATAGCTGGATGTTTCTGTTTGTGCTACTGCGATCGCCGGCAACGCAATGGTAGTAGCAAGCACTAGTAAACCACTTAGAGCTTTTAAGTTTAAGGACATATTAACAACTCCTGTATTTTGGTGCGAATTTTGACCGCTGATTTATCATAAATGTCAGAACTCGCATAAGTTCAACTAGTCCGGTGTAACATAATTTTTGATGTTTTGTAATGATTTATCGCGCTGAAAGTTCTACCCCAACTGGCTTATGGGCTACTAATACTGATTTGAATTTTGTTCGTCAGCAGCTACTAGATTTATTTTGTCGGTTTGCTTATCAGGAGGGAGATTTTGTACTTTCTTCTGGAGCGCGTAGTTCTTATTACATCAATGGTAAGGAGGTAACGCTCCATCCCCAAGGTGCTTTGGCAATTGGTCGCATTCTTTTAAATATGCTACCGTTGGATACTCAAGCTGTAGCAGGTTTAACTTTGGGAGCTGATCCGATTGTCAGTGCTGTAAGTGTTGTTTCTGCTCTGGAAAGCCGACCTATACCAGGTTTGATTGTTCGCAAAGAAGCTAAAGGTCATGGAACCAAAGCTTATGTAGAAGGTCCGAGTTTACCAGAAGCAGCTAAGGTTGTAGTTTTGGAAGATGTTGTGACTACAGGGCGATCGGCAATGATAGCTGTTACTAGACTTAGAGATGCTGGTTATACAGTTAATCAGGTAATTTCACTGATAGACCGTCAGCAAGGCGGAGCGGAATATTATCAATCAGTAAATTTACAGTTTGAATATGTATTTTCAATTACTGATATTCAGGAAAGGTATAAGCAGATTTTTGATTGATTAAAACTATTCTTTTTGTGGAAACGCGATATATTTAAGAGTTTAAGACGCGATATATCGCGTCTCTACTTTGTTGGTGGGTGGGACAAAGATTTAACTTTGCGCTACGGCTTGTTTATCGCTTTTTGCCAAGAATTTCTCTAACTCGGTTAATGCATCAGCATCAACTTTAGTTTGCATGGGACAGAATTTGGGTCCACACATCGAGCAAAATTCGGCGGTTTTATAAATATCGGCTGGTAAAGTTTCGTCGTGATATTCTTTAGCTCTTTCGGGGTCAAGTGATAATTCAAACTGACGGTTCCAGTCGAAGTTATAGCGAGCGTGGGAAAGCTCGTCGTCTCTGTCTCTTGCTCCGGGTCTATGTCTAGCAATATCTGCCGCATGGGCTGCGATTTTGTAAGCAATTAACCCATTCCGTACATCTTCGGCGTTTGGTAAACCTAAATGTTCTTTTGGAGTCACATAGCAAAGCATTGCGGTTCCGTACCAGCCAGCCATCGCTGCACCAATCGCTGAAGTAATGTGGTCGTAACCGGGTGCAATGTCGGTAACTAAAGGTCCGAGAACGTAGAAAGGAGCTTCGGAACATTCTTCCATCTGCTTTCTAACGTTGAACTCAATTTGATCCATGGGAACGTGTCCGGGACCTTCTACCATTACCTGTACGTCGTGTTCCCAAGCTTTGCGGGTTAATTGTCCGAGGGTTTTGAGTTCGGCTAATTGTGCTTCGTCGGAAGCGTCGTGGGTACAACCGGGACGTAAAGAATCGCCCAAACTAAAGGAAACGTCGTATTTTTTGAAAATCTCGATAATATCTTGGAAGTGGGTATAAAGCGGATTTTGCTTATGATGATGCAGCATCCAGCGAGCGATAATACCGCCACCGCGAGATACAATACCCGTGATCCGGTTTCTGACTAAAGGTAAATGCTCGATCAAAATTCCGGCATGGATAGTCATGTAGTCCACACCTTGCTGAGCGTGTTTCTCAATAATATTGAGAAAATCATCAGCAGTCAGATTCTCAATATTACCGTGGACGCTTTCTAAAGCTTGGTAAATTGGTACTGTTCCAATGGGAACGGGCGAGGCGTTGATAATCGCGGTACGAATTTCATCTAAATTTCCGCCACCTGTAGATAAATCCATCACGGTATCAGCACCATACTTAACCGCTAACTTCAGCTTATCGACTTCTTCACTTAAATCGCTGGAGTTAGGAGAAGCGCCGATATTCGCATTTACCTTACATTTAGAAGCAATGCCGATCGCCATTGGTTCCAAATTGGTATGATTAATATTCGCTGGAATAATCATTCTACCCCGCGCCACTTCATCGCGAATCAGTTCCACAGGAAGATTTTCCCGTGTAGCTACATGGTGCATTTCTTCAGTAATCACACCTTGACGAGCGTAATGCATCTGAGAAACATTGGCTTGTCCGCGCCGTTTAACAACCCATTGTGTACGCATATTCGGTTTCCTCAATAAACAGCTTCCCTCCGCCGGTATTATCCGGACTCAGGTGCAAAGGGTGTAATC
>JBHJOU010000992.1:0-4157 GCA_050329355.1 Rivularia sp. (in: cyanobacteria) | reverse complement strand
GCGGAAAAACCTCTTAGAAGCCATTCTAAGACCGCAGTAAAACAGGAAGTTAGCATCAAAACTACAAACGTCGAGTTAAGTCTAGATTTAGGTAGTTTTGGGTAAGTTTAACAGAGCGGTTTTAATTACACCATAATCCAACCAAGAAACGCGATTGTGCGTTTCTTTAGCTTTCTGCTGGAGGTTCTTCGTTGATTCCCAGTTCTTTCTTACTATGTTTCAAATTTTTCCATAGTCCCTTAATTTGCGTATATGCATCTTCGGAAGTTACTTTTCCCGAAGTTTGCAAATTAACGATATAACCTACTTTTTGAGCAAATTCTTGTAAATTAGCGTTAAATACTAAATTCTGAGGATTGAATTCACCATAATAACGACTGCGGGGATAAAGAAAATTTTCTTTGTCTGCTCTGTCCGAATCTTCCATAGTTCTTCTTGGATAATCCTCTATTAATTTTTACTTAACTTTAAGTTAACCTTTTTGCCTATAGATTTCAATATACTGCTATTTTTGTTTACAGGACATCTGTCCTAAGAGTTACTTTTTGTTTGTATAGCTGTAAAAAAAAAGACATATATTCGACGGCGTTTTTGCGTGAAACTACATAAAATACGATTAACTTTTCAGATAGAATAATTAATAAATTAAATATTTAAGTAGTTAAAATACATTGAGTGATTAGAGTGATTAGATCCCCGACTTCTTGAAGAAGTCGGGGATCTGTCACCCAAAATTGGTTTTTGTAAATCAATTTAAATATTTTTGCAAAAGATCAAAAATAGCAACTATTAATGGTTATATAGCCGAAAGTGGATAAATTAAATAATTCTCATGGTTAAGTCTCTTCCAACCCCACAGCCAGAGTTGCTTAAAGAAGGTGTAAAAGCTCCTGTACAGGAAACACTGTTAACCCCCCGCTTTTACACCACAGACTTTGATGCTGTGGCTCAGATGGATATTTCAGCGCATGAGACGGAGTTGAAAGCGATTGTAGACGAGTTGAAAGCTGACTACAATCGCGATCATTTTGTGCGCGATGATGAATTTAAACAAACTTGGGATAGTATTGACGGTGAAAAGCGGGAAGCTTTCATTGATTTCTTGGAACGTTCTTGTACTTCTGAGTTTTCCGGGTTTTTGTTATTCAAAGAGTTATCGCGACGACTCAAAAACCGTAATCCCTTGCTAGCGGATGCTTTTAACTGCATGGCGCGGGATGAAGCACGTCATGCGGGATTTTTAAATAAAGCGATGGCGGATTTTAATCTTTCTTTAGATTTAGGTTATTTAACCAAAAGCCGTACATATACATTCTTTCCTCCAGAATGGATTATTTACACGGTTTACCTATCTGAAAAAATTGGTTATTGGCGCTACATTATTATGTTTCGTCACTTAGAAGCCCATCCAGAAAATCAATTTTATCCTTTATTCCGCTACTTTGAAAGTTGGTGTCAAGATGAAAACAGACACGGGGATTTCTTCAAAGCACTGTTAAGATCCCAACCGCAACTTTTCAATAATTGGAAAGCACGTTTATGGGTGCGTTTTTTCCTACTGACGGTATTCGTAACCCACACGCTAACGGTATTTGAGCGAGTCAACTTTTACAAGTCTCTTGGT
This sequence comes from Rivularia sp. (in: cyanobacteria), assembly GCA_050329355.1. GTDB lineage: Bacteria > Cyanobacteriota > Cyanobacteriia > Cyanobacteriales > Nostocaceae > Rivularia. The sequence continues at coordinate 2,533 of JBHJOU010000992.1, read as the reverse complement.
ATAGATGCTCGCGAATACAATATTAACGTGATTGAAAAAACTAATGAAACCGCAGCACGAGCATTTCCAGCGATTTTGAATACCAAACATCCAGAATTTTTCCGGAGATTAGAAGAGTGTTCCGATCGCAATTTGCAAATAGCTCAAATCAGTGAGAGCGATCGCCCTAAAGTTGTGAAATTATTGCAAAAGGTACCATCGTTTCTTTCAATTATGGGACATATGGTGCGGCTGTTCATGATCAAACCAATAGATGCTGAAGCAAGCAGAGCAGTAGTACATTAAATTGATTTACTGGCTAAATAATTAAAGGGAATCAGCGTAAATCTTTTTTTTAATTATTCTTCTATTCATATTCATAAACAAAAGTTCGTAGTAAGGGCTTTAGCCCTTAAAATCTGAGGTGAAAATAGATAAGTGTGACACTTTGAAGAATTTTGAACGTAATAATAAGCTTCTTCTGTGTCACGCACCATCCGAGTCTTGTGACACTTGCGGCTATTCCTATTTAGATACATTCGCGAGGCGAACGTACAAGCTTTAGATTTTAGATTATCTAGAGTCATCTGAAATAATCATTGTGGAACAAAAAATGTAACGAAATTTACAGAATTATCTAAAACTATCAAAAATCAAGTTAGTCTGAAAATATATTTTAATCTTAATCATTACATTTTATTTTATGGATCAAACATCGCTGTTTGCACCCGATAGTCCTTCTCCTGCGTATATTTGTCCATTCGATCAAGCTTGTAGTTATTTAGACGCAGCGGCTAAAGAATTAAAATTAGCACAAGGTGTATCAGAAATACTTAGTCATCCCCGGAAAGTAGTTACAGTTTCGATTCCGGTGAAACGAGACAATGGTGAAATCCAAGTTTTAGCGGGACATCGAGTCCAACACTCCGATATTTTAGGTCCATACAAAGGTGGTATTCGTTTCCATCCAGCCGTGACACTGCGGGAAGTTTCGGCGTTAGCAATGCTGATGACTTGGAAATGTGCATTGTTGGGAATTCCCTACGGTGGCGCTAAAGGTGGAATTGCAATCAATCCAAAAAGTTATAGTATTAACGAATTAGAACGGATTTCCCGACGTTATATTAGCGAGTTAATCAAAGACATTGGACCATCAGTAGATATACCAGCACCAGACATGGGGACATCAGCCAGGGAAATGGCTTGGATGATGGATACTTATTCTGTGAATATTGGTCATGCAGTACCGGGAATTGTCACCGGCAAACCCCTTTCCATCGGTGGTTCCTTGGGAAGAGAAATGGCAACAGGGCGCGGTGTAATGATTGTTGTCCGTGAAGCCTTAGCTGATCGAGGTAAGTCTTTATCAGGTACCCGAATTGCGATTCAAGGATTTGGTAACGTTGGTGGTGCGGCGGCTGAATTACTGCATCAAGCTGGGGCAACAATTATTGCTGTCTCTACAGGTTCGGGTGGTGTTTTTGCGGAGAAGGGTTTAGATATTTTAGAATTACAAGCTTACGCAAGGGAGAACAACAGGAAGATTTCCGGATTTCCCCAAGCCAAACCAATTACTAATGCAGAGTTATTAACTTTACCTTGTGACGTATTAATTCCCGCAGCTTTAGAAAATCAAATTACTCAGGAAAACGTTAATCAAATCCAAGCAAATCTTGTTGTCGAAGCTGCAAATGGTCCAGTGACACTTGAAGCTAACTTATCATTAGAAGCTCGTGGTGTAACAGTACTACCAGATATTTTAAGTAATGCTGGTGGAGTTGTGGTCAGTTATTTAGAGTGGGTACAGGGACTTTCCTATTTATTTTGGAATGAAGAACGAGTAAACGGTGAAATGGAAAGCTTGATGGTGCAAGCATATCGTAAAGTCATGCACCAATCCCAAACGCGAAAAATTTCTCCCAGATTAGCAGCTTATGTTTTAGGTGTAGGAAGAGTCGCGCAAGCCTTAAATGATAGAGGATTATATCCTTAGTTGGTGGATGGTTGTTGGTGGTTAGTTGATAACTGATAACTGATAACTGATAACTGTTCACTGATTCTGATATTCACTACCGCTAGCACGGAAACCTTTTTCTCTAAGGATAATATTACCGTTACTGGCATTGTTAATAATAAAATCTACTTCACCAAAAGGAATAAACCTCACATAGTAAGCTGAATTATCCTTGATTGCGACATAGCTTTTCCATTTGCTCTGAGCATCAACTTGGGGTAATCTCGCAGCTTCTACAGCATATAATTCTGTCTTTTCACTACGATTGTCATAAACATTCATATAAATCTGTCCTTGTTCGGCATAAATTCTTACTGTTCTGCTGTTAGTAGCAAAAAGCAATTGAGTTGAAGCCGGAGAAGGATTTGTGTAAGTTAATTCAATTACATCTTCCCGCACCCAACCGATATCATCTGGTTGAGAACCGAATTTTACTTTATACCAAGAGCGCGTATCTCCAGCGGGTTTCCTTTGATCGAGAATTTTGACTTTATCACCTTTTTTTCCCTCGTGAATGACGCGATTATTCAGCGAAGGTCC
>JBHJOU010000290.1:0-3016 GCA_050329355.1 Rivularia sp. (in: cyanobacteria) | reverse complement strand
AAAGTACACTATCTTGATTATTAAATTGAAAAACTATTTCCCAACTGTAAATACCAGTGTAAAGTATTGGTACTGTTGGTAAATTAAATTCTTCGCAGAAAGCAACGAAATCTTTGTAGTCAAGAAATTTTCCTTGACGACGTACAGCAAACAAAGCAATACCCATTTTGCCGTTTTTCAACCCGTATTTAATATCCTGTACACCATATATTTCTCCAAAAACTTGAGTATCTGGGGGAAGTTTTTGTAAAATTTCATTTTCTTGGTAAGCACGAATGTAAACTAATTTTTTATTTGCTTCGTTGTTTTGCCAAAAATAATTATGACTACCAATATGAATTGTGGAGTCAGCATCTACTAGAACAGTAAAGTTAGTTCCATGTAATTTTTCGGTAATTACTATTTCTTCTCCTTCTGTGAAAATATTTTGATAACGTTTGAAGTTCTCAGGAGCGGGAAATTTATAATGTTTGATGTGACTTTCCACATCCCCATTCATCGTTTGAGGAATTGGATATTCATATTTAGTAATGCCAAAATATTTTGTATAATCATCCCCGACATTGACTGTAAATTTTTCGTTTACAGGAATTAACAATCCTTCGGAAAAAATCCCCCGTAATTTTGCAGCACGCAGTTTTTTTGAATAGTAAGAACTGATGCCGAATTCTTGTACATATTTATCGGGAATCACGCTATCAATCGGAAAATAAAAAGCTAAATCTCCCGTTTGAAAGTTGCCTTTGGCTGAAATTACTTGATATCCCATTCCAGTTATGGAAATAATATCTAATCTATCAGCATTAGGATGAGGATTTACTTGATTAATTTCTACTACTTCAACTTTAAATATACTCATATTTTATCTATTTTAACGGGTCGTAAAAGAAGTCGGGTTTTTGGAATAATTATCTATACTACATTTACAAATTTTATACAAACCCGACTTCTTAATTTTGTATAAATTTATTTAAATTAAAGGCTTTAAATCGGGTTCTACCCAACTAGTACGTGCTTCCCAAGACATCAGTAAATCCCGACTGTAATATTGAAAGGGTAAATACTTGTCGTTGTACGTATCTAAAATCGCGATCGCCATTTCTAATATTGAATTCTTTTCCTCAAGAAATGACAAATAATCGCTGACGATGGTTATCCAAAACAGAGTTATCGTTTCGTGATAACCACTATCTTTTGTAGTTTTGATACCTGTTACTGCGTTATACCTTTGAATACCTTGACGAATGTAATTAATTGCTGTTTTTTTGTCGTAGCAAATTAGATACCATAGCGCAATAGTTAAATGTGCCGCATGATTCCACTCAGAATGCGGTAAAGTGCAATTTTCAAACCGATTAATTAAGCTTTTAATATCAGCTTCTGTTTGATAATTCTTAGTTCGGTCGCTCATGATTTAGTTTTAGAAACGACACCCGCGTTCTAAATAATAAATTTGTTGAATTTTATCAATATATTCTGGCGATTTGGTAATTTTAGTTTGTTGAGATTTAAAATCTAATTCGGAATTTTTGCGATTAGATTCTTTCCAATATTGTGAACCTTCCGAAGACGGACGGAATAGAGGAAATGAACGAATATACAACATATTTCTCTCAGCAATATCTTTTTGAATTGCTCTGCAATCCTATTGTATTACTATTATACTACAAGCTCAGCAACAGATTTCCTGAAAAAACATTTTCGGGGAATAAATTTTAGGAGACTTTAGACTCGTTTAAGGTGAGTTTGATAAATATAATCCCAAAATTAAAAGTCGGGTTTTCTGTCTGAAATATCTATGACATCAAAAACCCAACTTCTTATCGAACACGAATGCGTTGTTCAACCACTCTTACTCTTGCATAAAAGCCTTTTGCCTTTTGCCTTCTTCAAGAGCTTCTAACCATAGTTGATGCAAGAAGCATTCAGTGCTATGGTTCATAGTCGTCACAAATCCACCGTTGATACTTTGTGCGCTAACTGATAGCCAGTAACCCCGTAGAGTAACTTCTACATATTCTGTATCACAAGCGTAAATATCTATGATTTCCCCGTTGGTATTTTGCTTTATTTGACTACGTAGTTGTCCTAATCCTGGTAAATTAGCAGGAAGCAAAAAGCAAGCAGTGCTGGGTTCAACGCACAAACTTTGACCGACTCGCAAACTCAATATGCAAAAGGCTTGTATCCATTCTTCTATGGGCTGAGTTAAAAGCTCTAAGTAAAAACTGTTTTCTGTATAAGTTAGTTTTAGCATTCCTCATGCTCTCCTGTTATTCCAGGGAAGGCTTACACAACACCCTTCCAAAACTGTTCTGCAAATGATTGTGGTTTATTTAGTTACTAAAAGCACGACAGTACATTTAATATTTACTCGACACAGCGGCAGATAATTTTGGGAAAACACTACCACGGATTTTTCTAATACTTGCATCACGCGCTTCACAGCTTGGCTCCTCATAAAAAACCCCGCCTCCTTGGAAAAAGAAGCGGGGGTTAAATGTTGACTTTCAAGTCTTTATTTAAACTTTGGTACGGCATTTATATACCAATACCTCCCGCTTGTTTTATCTGGTTCTAGTTGTTTGAGTAAATAAATAATTTTGGTATATTCACAATCTGGATTATTTTGTGTAAACTGCCCGTGATTTTGATTACATTCGCCCATAAATAAATACTCCACTCCCATTGCTGCTGATTCCCAACTGGCCCGGCAGTTGGTTATGGATGAGGAAGTAGAGTAGGTCGCGATCAATATCACAGAAAATTTCACCTGTAAAACATTTCTTTAAACATACTACACTTGTATTACTATCCTGTCTATACCTCAAAGGAGAAAAACTCATGCATACAATCGCTCGCACCCCAACCACCGATATGGAAGTTACTAGCATCCGTCTAGAGAGGGAATTGAAAGATAAACTCAAAGATATAGCTGGCAATCAAGGATATCAAGCTTTAATTAGAGATATCCTCTGGAATTATGTCCAGCAAAAATCAGGTGAGTGGAAACCTC
>JBHJOU010000642.1:0-5371 GCA_050329355.1 Rivularia sp. (in: cyanobacteria) | reverse complement strand
GGCTTAACCTACAAGGGATAAAAATAATGGATAAGCAATTTAAGAACAGACAATTTGTCTCTTGGTGTAAGAGATTAATTCCTGTTGGCTTGTTTAGCTTATATGCAGCAGTTGCTCTTGATACTAATAGCAGTATTGCCGCACCCACTGGAAAACTAGAAGATTGGCGATTTTCTCCCCTAGGTTCGCAGTTAGAAATTTCTCTCTCAGCCCCATCTCGCCCTCAGTATTTTTACTTGCCTCAACCTCCTCGTTTAGTCGTAGATTTACCTAATACCAGATTAGGTTACGTTCCTACCGAACAAAATTATAATGGAGAGGTTCAGAGAATTCGCGTTTCTCAGCTAAACGAAGATGTCACTCGTATTGTCCTCGATTTAGCTCCGGGAGCCTTTTTTGACAGCAATCAAGTACAATTACAACCCCTTTCACAAAATCCTAATCGTTGGGTGCTTCGTCCTTTTATTGCTCGTAATGACAATTTTTTACCCCCAGGATATTCATCCGTAGGAGGTGATTTACCACCAGGTGCTTACTCTCCACAACCACCAGGAATTCTTCAACCCCCACAACCACCAGGTGATCTTCCTCCTGGGATGTATAATCCTTCACAAAATATTCCAAGTGTAAATACACAACCTATTTTTGCCACACCCTTAACATTACCGCCTGTGAACAATGGAAATAATGGATATTTACAGCAACCGACTGTAACAGTACCACCGATTACAAACAACAACCTATTTCCACAAATCCAAAATCCAGTTCTTCCACCCGCAACATTTCCTTTACCCTCAGGAAATTTCAGTACTCCTCCATCCCTTTTCCCAGCAGCCCCATATAATTCTCCGGTAATTAACACACCAGAATCTGGAATAATTGAATTTGGACAACCTTTCCCCAATCCCAATCAATAATTTGATATTTTAAGCAATCACAGAAGTCGGGTTTTTGAGAAAAATATCCGTAACCCCACAAAACAATCATAAAAACCCGACTTCTTTCCCCACAGAAGTCGGGTTTTTATGAAAAATATCTCTAAGTTTATCTTAACAATAACTTTTTAGAATCTTTCCGTCTCTCCAGGTAAATTTATCGCTCCTTCTTCTGTACTAAAGAAGTTTTTCGCCGCATCATTTTGATAGATGCAGTTAATAGCAAGCTCTTTACTATCTAATCTACCCGTAAACCCAAAAGTATTTAAACGATTTTTGCAATCTCTTATTTGATCTGATGTTACTAGGTTTTTTTGTCTTAAAATTTCCCAGTTACTTTGACGTAAAACGCATCCAGGGCGCATACTGGGTTGACCAACATAAACATTAAACGGGTTTAGAGTTACAAATAATCTGGTATCCATAACCATCGCACTGGCTCCATACTGTACGCAAACCTCTGGATTTGGTGCTTTTTGATCAATATAATCACGAGAAGCAACATTTGATGGTGAAAAAGTTGCTGTAGAACTAAAAGCGATACCAATACCGATACCTAGAATAAATATGCCCCCCAGAATGGCAATAGTTGTGAAATTAAATACTGAGGAGCCAAAATTAGAGCTTTTAGGAGAGGTACTAGTTGACCTACTACTATATTTATTACGTTTCATATCTGCTTTTTTAACTTCACGCCTCGAACTACAGGGAGTTGTTAAATCATATCTCCCTCTTTAAGTATGACGATTTTTTGATCTAATTGTCCGTTACTTTAGCAATAATGTTTCACCTAAATTACAAAAAAATATGGGGAGAGGGGGAAGAGAAAGAAGAGGGGGGAAATAGCGAGCGAGACGCTCGCACCAACTCCCAACTCCGGTACAGACGTAGCATTGCTACGTCTCTACAATTCCCAACTCCGGTGGTACCAACTCCTAACTCGCTACAGCCAAACTTTCCTCTAAAGGCATAAAACGGAAAGCGCGATCGCCACCTCTTTCAATTACAACTTTTACTCTTGGCTCGATTTTAGGTAAATTTGCCAAATATTCTACCTCTTGATCATCAAGAGTATGTCCGTCAATAATCCACAATACTAATCCTTTGGATTTTGGCGGCAAATGTTCTAATTGAGTACTAATCATTGGCGGTAAGTAATATACATAACCTACCGCAGCTCCGCTACTGGTACTTTTTTTACCAAGATGTGGAGGTCTTACACCGTGAACTCCAGTTAAATAAGCTGCCACATCACCAATTCCTTTGCCGCTGATACACAAAGCATTGTAACCCTTAGCACGCAATCGACGACGATACCGACCTTCAAAACCGCCTTCTAAAGGTACATACACTGCAAGAGCGCCAAATTTTTCCAACTTACGAATGAAACCGCCACCGTTAGTAAGTAATGCCATAGAATTTTTTCAAATACCACTTCGATAATTCTATTATTAGTTAAAAGTTATCGGTTAACAGTTAATTAGCTACCAGTTAAGAGTTTTGTATTCGCAAGTGCTAATTTCTTCTCCCATCTCTCTAAAAAGAATCTGGACAAAATAAAATAAATAACTTATACTATTTATTTGTGACCAAATTCAAAGTACTAGTCGCTCTATAAATAAAATTCTTGCTTAAGACTATTTTGTAAGATTTTCAGAAGATTTATCGAAAGAAATTAGTCAAAAGCGCTCAAAGAGTGGTAAATTAAGAAGCCTTGAGGTAAGCTTAATACGCTTAAGACTTTTGAGATTGATAAACTAGTATATTGGTTGATATTGAAAAAAGGATACTGAGCGGAATTAGCCGCTTAAGTCCACCCAAGTGAAAGACTAAAAGTGCCAAAGCAATTGTCTAGAAAGGCATTGCTGCACAAATCGCAAAGCTATTAAGCATTGCATTTAATTCTTTAATCTTTCCTGAAAGGAAAGTATTTTAAGCTGCGCCAATAAATCAACAATTTGTAGATGATTGGCGGTGAAACAACAAAAAACCGTGATTGAAGTTGGATTAGTTTAACCTGAACTATGCATGACTTCTGAGGTTTTTTGGTGATAAGGCGGGTAGTTTCTTGAAAAAGAGACTCCAAAATCCTAAAGTTCCGAAATAAAGCGGAAAACTGATAAAAAGGAGACTTGTAACTGTGTCTGTAGGTATTCTCGGCACCAAAGTGGGTATGACTCAGGTTTTTGACGATGCGGGAGCAGCAATTCCCGTTACCGTCGTTCAAGCCGGACCATGTACTGTAACCCAAATCAAAACAAAACAGACCGACGGTTACTCCGCCATTCAATTAGCATATGGTGAAGTAAAAGCAAAAGCATTAAATAAGCCGATGTTGGGGCATTTAGCAAAATCTTCTGCTCCGCCTTTGCGGCACCTAGAAGAATACCGCGCTGAAAGCACGGATGAATATTCTTTGGGTCAGCAAATCGGTGCTGATATTTTTGATGCAGGTCAGTTAGTAGATGTAGTCGGTACAAGTATCGGTCGTGGTTTCGCAGGAAACCAGAAGCGTAACAACTTCAGTAGAGGTCCGATGTCCCACGGTTCTAAAAACCATAGAGAACCAGGTTCCATCGGCGCTGGTACTACTCCCGGTCGTGTTTATCCGGGTAAGCGGATGGCTGGACGTTTAGGAGGTAAGCGCATTACAGTTCGCAAACTAAAAATAGTGCGAGTTGATGCCGAACGTAATTTATTGTTAATTAGGGGAGCGATTCCTGGCAAATCAGGAGCATTAGTTAATATTCTCCCTGCAAAAGAAGTGAAATAGTCATTCGATTTTGGATTTTAGATTTTAGATTTTGGATTGAATAATTCAAAATATTACCTAAAAATCAAAATTTTAAATTAAATCATTTACTTTTTTACTGCCAGCAAAATTCAGCGGCAAAGTAAATGATAAATAGCTAAAAACAAATGGCAAATGACTAATTTAAGAAGGAAGCAAAAATGGTAGATTGTGGAGTTAAAAACTGGCAGGGAGAAGAAGTCGGACACAAAACCTTGGATTTAAAAGTTGCCAAGGAAGAAACTGCTTCTCACATCGTACATAGAGCCTTGGTTCGACAACTGGCTAATGCTCGCCAAGGAAACGCGAGTACTAAAACCCGTGCCGAAGTTAGAGGAGGGGGTCGTAAACCCTGGCGGCAAAAAGGGACAGGACGCGCCCGTGCCGGTTCTACTCGTTCACCATTATGGCGCGGTGGTGGTGTGATCTTTGGACCAAAACCCAAAGAATATAACTTGAGGATGAACCGTAAAGAGCGTCGTTTGGCTTTACGGACAGCATTTGTCAGTCGAATCGATGACATGATTGTGGTTGAAGAATTCAACGAACAATTACAGCGTCCTAAGACAAAAGAATTAATCCAAGCTATTACTCGTTGGGGTTCTCAACCCGAACAAAAGACTTTGTTGATTTTGTCCGAACGTGTTGAAAATATCTATTTATCAGCCCGTAATGTAGAGAATCTCAAACTGATTGCAGCCGACCAACTTAATGTTTTTGATTTACTGCACGCAGACAAAATCGTAGTCAGTGCATCGGCATTAGATAAAATTCAGGAGGTCTACAATAATGGCTAAATTTGACCCCCGTAATCTTCCCGACCTAGTGCGTCGCCCGATTCTCACCGAAAAGGCGACAATCAACATGGAGCAAAACAAATATACTTTTGAAGTTGTTCCCAAAGCAACTAAAACTCAAATAAAAGCAGCAATTGAAAGTTTATTTGATGTCAAAGTTGTAAAAGTAAATACCGCATTACAACCTCGGAAGAAAAAGCGGGTTGGGAGATTTATTGGATTTAAACCTCAGTACAAACGAGCAATTGTCACCCTAGTATCCGGGGATGAAGACAAGATTCGTCAGGTTCTATTCCCAGATGTTTAATTAATGGGTAATGGGTAATTGGTAATTAGAATTAAACTCCTAACTCATAACTCATAACTCATAACTCATAACTTTTTCCTCCCTCCCCTTCCGCAAAATACTTTGTAGATAAATTTAAAATTATGGGTATTCGTACTTTTCGTCCATACACCCCCAGTAACCGTCAAGCGGAAACTTCCGACTTTTCGGAAATTACCAAATCTAAGCCGGAAAAATCTTTAACCGAACACATTCATCGGGTAAAAGGTCGAAATAATCGCGGTGTAATTACCAGTCGTCGTCGCGGTGGTGGACACAAACGTCTTTATCGGATTATTGATTTTAAAAGAGACAAGCGGGGTATGCCCGCAACAGTGGAAGCGATTGAATACGATCCGAACCGTAACGCGAGAATTGCACTAGTTGTTTATGAAGACGGCGAAAAGCGTTATATCTTGCAACCCCACGGAATGAAAGTCGGTACTCAAATTATCGCCGGTCCAGATTCTCCTATAGAAAATGGCAACGCCTTACCTTTATCAAATATGCCCTTGGGTACCAG
>JBHJOU010000027.1:0-5530 GCA_050329355.1 Rivularia sp. (in: cyanobacteria) | reverse complement strand
TTGGCAGACGCGCTAGATTTAGGTTCTAGTGCCTCCGGGCGTGAAGGTTCAAGTCCTTTCATCCGCATTTTTTAATCTTTTTATTTTTTAAATACCTTGATAGAATCAAGCTGACTTTTATATGTGTTTGCATGATTTGATATCAGGAACAAATACGCTTCATTATCTATATCTAAAAGTAGAATTTTTTATCATATAGTCTCAATATACGGTTCTGAGTTTGACCAGGTTGAAATAACCGGGATTGAGCAAGCAAAAATCTTGATATTGTTACGCAACACCATAGCATTTCCCAGTAGTTGGGATTGGAATATAGCGAGTCTATGGGTAAATTTTAGAGCGTAATACTTAAATAACTAGTTAAGATTTGCAAAGTATATAAATATAAATATAAATCTAAATCTAAATATTAAGATTGCGGCTAACGCAATAGCAACTAATTTAAATTTATCAAAATTAGCTAGTATCAGGATTTACACTCTTTTTTGAGGATAAATCAAGAACGTTGAAGAAATTTGTTTAAAAAACAGCAATTGCATCAATAACCAAGAAAAAACTTGAATATACTAAGTTTTACTAAGTATTTATGATAATTAGTTTTTGAATGTTCGCAATTAACTATATAAAGAAAGCAAACTTGCAGTCGATTTAAAAATCATAACTTTTGGTAATGTATAAAGTTAAACTTTCTATTTACCGATAGCTACCTTAATATAAAGGCTGCAACCTTTGTCTGCTTTGGGAAACATCTAATTAAATTTGATTATGTGAGAATAAATAACAAGGTAAAAATATTTTATACAAGTGACCAAGGAATAAATTAACTGTATTATACTTAAGTAGTAATACGGTAAGTTTAATTTAATTAAACAACATTAATAGCTGAACAATTTAAATTGCTTGAGTAAGCAAAACACTCAGTACCTTTAAGTAGTCTTTACAGTTTTTTTACTTCTTATCTAGAAATCTCTGTTAACCTCAGTACAAGTAAGTTATATAACCAAAATAAACTGATTATCTTGAAACGTTTACTAACTAAGATTTTGTTACTTGTATAGATAATATACTGGGTTTTATTTGTTACTAGAATACATAAATTTTATTTTTTATATCAGGGAAAATCCGGAAAAAAAATAGATGTAAATTAATCCAATTTAGCAGTGGTAAGAGCAAAATGAGTACAACTCCCGTAGATGGTTACAAATTATTTCAGAAACTTCATCCGTTATCTTTGTTGGCACAGTTAAGCAGTCGTCATGCTACAGGTTGCTTAAAAGTATTTACTAAGTCAAATTCATGGAGTATCTATTTGGAGGAAGGAAAACTTACTTATGCTTCTTGCTCGGATAACTTATTTGAACGACTTGATACTCGCCTCCGACAATTGAATCAGCAAATACCGACTCTGAATAGTTCAGCACGTATACAAATGCGGATGAAATTTGAAACTAAGGATGAGTCAGTTTCTCAACCAGATTATCAAGCAATTTGCTGGTTAGTTGATGGTGATTATATTACTTATCCTCAAGCAGCAACTTTAGTAAATGAATTAGCAAAAGAAATATTAGAATCGTTTCTGACAATCAAAGAAGGAAGTTACGAATTTATTTGTGAAAATCCCTTAGAAGATTTACCAACATTTTGCCATTTGGATTTACGTTCTTTGGTAGAAAATGCTCAAAAAGAGTTGAGAAGTCGTCGGATAAATCAACAAAAAACCACATCAGGGGAGCATTCATCTATAGTAAAAGAAATAAACCCGTCAACAATTGAGATTAAGCCTAATGAGGATGTTGAAAAACAGCTAAAAAAACCAACTCAAAACGAAATTGTCAAGGATAATAAAGATCATAAAAATACAAATATTTCAAATAGTACCAAAGAACGGTTATATACAGTTGCCTGTATTGATGATAGTTTAACTATCTTGAAATCCATTAAACGTTTTTTGGACGAAGATAATTTTTCAGTTGTGATGATCAATGATCCGGTAAAAGCTTTGATGCAAATTTTGCGTAGTAAACCGGACTTAATTTTATTAGACGTAGAAATGCCAAACTTAGACGGTTATGAATTGTGTTCCTTACTACGAAGACATTCAGCGTTCAAAAATATTCCGATCATTATGGTAACTGGGAGGACTGGATTTGTAGATAGAGCAAAAGCAAAGATGGTGAGGGCTTCTGGTTATTTGACCAAACCTTTTACGCAATCAGAGTTGTTAAAGATAGTCTTTAAACATATCAGTTGATCGATCAACATTTACCGCAAATAATAGTAATCTGATTTAATAGATACCGATCAATTTTTGAGGTTAAATAAAAATGAGTCTTACTTTGCTCGGAACGATTTTAGTAGTAGAAGATTCACCTAGTGAATTGGAATTAATCAGTCATTTTTTAAACGAGAGTGGATATAAAGTCATAAAAGCTACAGGTGGTAAGGAAGCATTAGAAAAATTAGAACTAGAAAAACCGGATGCAATTATTACTGATGTCGTAATGCCGGGAATGAGTGGTTTTGAACTTTGTCGCTCGTTGAAAAAGAATCCAGCGACACAAAAAGTTCCGATCGTTATTTGTAGTTCTAAAAATCAGGAAATTGACCGTTTGTGGGCAATGAGACAAGGGGCAGATGCTTATCTGACAAAGCCTTATACTCGTGAAGAACTTTTACGTGCGATTAAATCCATCGCAATTTGAGCCAATGAATAATTCCAGTATTATATTAGCTAACGGGCAAAACCAAGACCCAAAAAACTTGGGAGATGGTTATCTGAAGTTTTTTATTAATCCACAAACTCCTGCTATTTTGTCGATGAACCAGACACAAGAAGCAATGGTTGTGTCTGTAGAATCCGTTACAGCAATGCCGAATATGCCTTTCGGTATTTTGGGATTAATGAATTGGCGAAGTCGGATCATTTGGGTAGTTGACTTACCCAAGATACTCAATCTACAATCCCCCCAGAATCGTCCCCGACAATATAGTGTAATTATTGTTCGGACTCAATCGATGGTTTTAGGTTTGGTAGTGGATGAAATTATCGGCACTCTCAGGTTTAATAGCGATCAAATTCGTTCACCTGTAGGTCAGGTTGCATCTAGTTTAGTTCCCTATTTACGCGGATGCGTTGTCCAACAAAAAGAAATATTACTGGTATTAGATGCACAAGCGATTGTGCATTCTTCTAATCTCCGCAGTGAGTAGGGTGTACTACAAAATTTATCGACGTTTAGTGTAATATTTTACCACTCCGGGGCAATTAATTTATGCTTAATAAAACAGATGCGGCTAAGAGTCGTGATGCTCAAAATAAGACATCACTTATTTCATCTTCCGAGAACAGCGATCGCGCAGTTGAATTATCTTCAACTCCAGATAAATTAGCAACTGTAGATCGTGTTGAGTCCAATAGTTTAATCACTCGATTTAAACGGCTGAGCTTGAGTACCAAAACGACAATTTTGGCGATCGCCATAGCCACATTTCCTGTATTGATTATTGGTACGGGTGCTTACATAGTTGCTAGTCAGGCTATAAGCAACAAGATTTCTAATTCGCAGCAAGCAGAAGCAAAAGGTTTTGCGGATAAAATCAACCGTTTCATGTTTGAACGGTATGGAGATATTCAGATATTAGCGAATCTGCCGACTATAAGAATTCCTGGGACAGCTTCTAGCGAGCAAAGAGAGGTGCTGGATAACTATGTTAATACTTATCAAGTATATGATGCTATTGGCATTTTTAATTTGAATGGGGATGCAATCGTTGAGTCAGAAGGTACTAATTTTGGCAATCAAGGAAATTTAAATTATTTTCAAAATGCTAAAAATACCGGCAATGCTGTAATCAGTCAGCCAGTGTTTTCTAAGTCTAGTAATAGCTTCAATATTTATACTGCTGCTCCAATTAAAAATGCTCAAACTGGAGCAACTACATCTGTAGTAATAGCGCGGATGCCGGTTAAATCTTTAGAAAACGTAGTTAAAAATTATGCCAGTGAGGGGCAAGAATATCATATTGCTGATGCTGAAAATAAAATTTTTCTGAGTCAGGAATTCAGTTATATTGGCAAGAACTTGACAGAAGAATATTCAAAGATACCTCAAAAAGCTGATTCAGAAAAAGCTTTTACCGATGTTATCAAACATCAAAACCATTCAGAAGCAGAATTGGTAAGTTATGTACCTTCCTCAGAACAAATTCAGGTACAAGGTTTACAGCCTTTGAATTGGGATGTAGTTTTAGCCACCGATGCTTCTAGTGCGTTTGCACCGCAAAGAAATTTGCTGCTAACTATTGCGTTGGGGACAGGGTTAACGGCTGTTTCCGTAGCCTTGCTTGCGGCTTGGTTAGCAAAACGCGCTACCCAGCCGATTTTGAATGCTACAGCAGCGGTGGCAAAATTGGGTAAAGGTGAATTTAACACCCGTTTGGATGTGGGAGCAGAAGATGAAATTGGGCTGTTAAATGCCAATATTAATCAAATGGCATCCCAATTGCAACTGCTAGTAAAAGAACAAGAAGTAGAAGCACAAAGAGAAAAGTTAAAAGCAGATATTACCCTGCGTATCCGTAGAAGTCTCAAAGCAGAGGACATTCATAAAACAGCGGTTCGAGAAATTCGTCAAGCTTTGAAAACAGATCGGGTTGTAATTTACGAGTTTAATCCCGAAACTTGGGATGGAGCCGTGATTTCCGAATCCGTAAGCGCTGGTTTTCCCAAAATGATGGGGGCTTATATTGAAGATCCTTGTTTCCGCGAACGTCAAGTGGAAATGTATAAAAACGGGCGCGTCAGGGCGATCGCCAACATTCACGAAGAAAAGGGCTTGAAGCAAGCGAGTTGCTACATAAAAATGTTGGATCAGTTTGCAGTTAAGGCTAATTTGGTTGCACCAATTTTAATTCAAGACCAATTAATGGGTTTATTGATTGCTCATAATTGTGAAACTCCGCGAGATTGGCAGCAACAAGAAGTTGATTTGTTCAAACAATTGGCGACTCAAATCGGTTTTGCTTTAGAACAAGCCAACCTGTTGGCAGAGGTTGAGCAAGCGCGACAATTAGCGCAAACTGATTCCGACGACGAAAGACATCAAAAAGAAGAACTGCAAATGCAGTTGCTCGAATTGCTCAGTGAAGTCGAAGGTGCAGCCATGGGTGACTTGACGGTACGGGCTGACGTTACCGCAGGTGATATCGGTACAGTTGCCGACTTTTTTAACTCGATTGTCGAAAGCTTACGGGACATTGTTACCCAAGTTCAAACATCTGCTACCAAAGTGAATCAAGCTATTGGAGACAACTCCGGTGCGATTAACCTGCTTGCAGAACAAGCGCTTGCTCAAGCTGTGGAAATCACTAACACCTTAGATGCCGTTGACGAGATGACGCAATCAATACAAGCAGTCGCAGAAAATGCCAGGGAAGCAGCCGTGATTGCTAATACCGCTAGAAGCACTGCTGCCAATTCTGGAAAAGCAATGGAGTTGACAGTACAAAACATTTTTAGTTTGCGTGAGAC
>JBHJOU010000458.1:0-3711 GCA_050329355.1 Rivularia sp. (in: cyanobacteria) | reverse complement strand
TTTGTTAAATTATTTTCACTGCTATTTAATATCATAAGCACAGTTTTCTGTATTTATATACACATATTTATATTTTTGATTTATGTTTTTGATGATGGCAGTTCTACTTATTGCGTTTGCTTAGCAGGGTGCAAAGTGCAAAATAAATAAATAAATAAATAAATAAATAAATAAATAAATCTATCTTACGTGCAAGAAAACTATAACTTCTGTTAGAGGAACGATTAATAGATTTCTATGTAATCTTGATTTGTATTCAGAACAGTTCAATGGTTTGAACTAATTTGGATTTTGAATAAATTTTCCAAACCAAGCGAGCCTATAAATGTGCTGAATCGGTGAAAAGTATTGAGAATGAACAAACGGAGTTTTGTAATGAAAAATATAATTAATAACGCGATATCTTTGATCAATGTTGTGTTTAAACAGCTTCAGGTGAAGCGTTTTGTAGCTGTTGTTTTAGTAGGGCTTCTGCTGCTAACTACAAATGTCGCTCGTGCGGATTATAGCGAAAAAGTAACTAATAGAGTTGACCAATTAGTGGATAGGAACGATTCTGATAGACCTAAAACTGTGGGAGAATGGAATAAAGAAGCTCGTCAAACAGAAGATGCTCCTATTGAAAGAATTAAGAGAATTGGTAAAGAATCCGCAGAAGCTGTAAAAGATTTTGGACAGATGTACGGAGATACTGCTGATAAAAGTACTCCTGATTTAAATAACAATATGACAAGATAATCGGCTTTATCTTGATTTAACATCAGTTAGATAGAGCTAACATCTACGGAAGTCTCTGTGTGAGAAGTCGGGTTTTTCTAAAAAACCCGACTTCTAAATATTCCTGAATAGTTTAATGACTTATTTTTCCAAAATAAAATCAGCAATCGATTTATCTTTTTCTACCTCTGTAACTTCGGGAATGCTTAGTAAAACCGAACGCTGAATGAATTTATTATTATTATTATTATTATTATTATTATTATTATTATCTTGAATTCGTCTTTCTACACGACTAGGAATACCATAATCATAAACAATATGTCCTTGTCCAGCTAATACAATTACTTGATAATTCGGGTTAGCTTTGATAAATTTAGCGATACCATCCGCCATTGTTTCATCCCATAATACTTGTGCTAAGAAAAACTGATTTGCACTACTACTGTTTCCATGCCCGGCACTTTGATGTTGTTGAAAAGCTTTTAATACCATTTGACGGTATGCAATGTTATTGGTATCAATTTCTGTAATCGGTGGAATCAATTGTTTTTCTTGATTTGTGAGTTTTTCTATCCCTTCTCGCGCAACTTTTCGGGTAATTTCGCTAGGAGTATTTAAAGCTAAAATAGGTATTTGTTTTTGTTTTGCAAACCGTAAAATAGGAGCGTAAAGTTCCCAATCAAAACCCCAGCGTGTTTTATATTCAGTTTTTTCAATTAGTTCTGCTTCAGTAATTTTGCCTGCTATATATTGATTTACAACTTGTTGAAAGGGATGTTGAAACATTTCCATCCCAATCGCTATTTGTGTATTATTTTTATATAATTCTTGAATGATTTTTAATTGATTTTTGTGGTCTTGATTACTATCGTGGGTTTCTCCAAGATATATAATTTGGGCTTTTTTGAGTTCTGGTAAAATTTTATCTAAATTATCAACACATTGACTATTAATAAATTTGATAGCACAATAATTTACTTTAGGTTGAGCATAACTAGTGCAAGAAAACAGTAAAAAAAATCCTACTGATAAAGCAAATAGTTTAGTAATTCTACCTGAAAGTGTTTTAACAATTTTTTTCATATTTCGTGGGGGTTAGAAGTCGGTTTTTTTAGAATAAGTCTTTTTTAGAAGAGAGATTTAACACAAAAACTCGACTTTTGATTAAGGAAATTTTGATTTTAAGCTTTTAGCTATTTAAATATTATTCGTAAACCGTTTCATCTTCTTTGCGCCAAGCTGGATCTACAATGCAAATAAATACTAATGGTTCGTTTCCACAATTGCGAACAAATTGCTTTGCATTAGGAGGAATATATACAGCATCACCGGGTTCAATAATTTGAGTTTCATCGTCAATGTGCATTTCTCCTTTACCAGTCAGAATGTAATAAACTTCTGAAGTTGTTAAAGAATGCGGTTGAGAGGTTTTTCCTACTGGTAGTGTTGCATGAGCAAAGCTATAGCGCAATTCTAAAGCTTGTTTATCGGGGTGAAGTAATTCTCTTAAAATGGTATTATCACCGGCGATAAATTCCGGACAATCTAATAGTTTTTTGACAAACATTTAATTATTAGTGGTTGGTTGATGGTTGATGGTTCCTAAACCCAGAAGTCGGGTTTCTTTAAGAAACCCGACTTCTTTCGTTTTTGTTAGAGACTTCTTTATCCTCACTAATATTATCTAATACAACATGGGATTTGTTTTAGGTTGATAATCCATACATTGTATTGCGTCTTCAGTATTAGCAATAGAAGGGTTGACGGTGCATTTTAGACGGTAATCGTCAGTAAAATATTGACAACCAGAACAGGGAATTTGATGCATTTGCGTTGCGATCGCAATGCTATCTCGTGCTGTTGTCCACATACTCCAGCCTACGAGAATAACTAATGCCCAAGCGCTGACGAAGCAAATAGGCACTAAAAACGGCTGAATCGCATTAACTATGTAATAAATTATTTGAAACACGATTATTAGGTTAAAGGTTAAAGGTTAGAGGTTAAAGGTTAAAGGTTAGAGGTTAGATGTTAAAGGTCAAAGGTTAGAGGTTAAAGGTTAGAGGTTAAAGGTCAAAGGTTAGATGTTAAATAAAGGTCAAAGGTTAGAGGTTATAGCCCCATAACCTAATTATTAAGTAGGTCAGTACAAAAAAACAGCGTTATGTAAATAAATGTAAATCAATCTTAAACCCTCTTACCTCTTACCTCTTGCCTCTTGCCTTTTGCCTTTTGCCTTGTCTCAATGATAATTTTCCGTGCTGACCTACTTAGTTAAATACCGGCATGACCGAGTGCTATACCCGCTACTAACATTCCTAAGACTAGAAATGGTTGGGCGCTAGCTTGATATTTTACATCGTTTTCTAAGGGGTCGCGCAGGAAATACATATCTTGAAATGTGATTTGGGGAATCACTAATAAAAGTAGTATTGCTGCATACAAATTTTGATGGAGGTAGATTAGATATGCGGCGATCGCCACTTGAAAAATATCAATCATTCCAGCGCAAATCCAAGCTGCTTTTTTTACACCGAAGACTACAGGTAAAGATTTTAATCCAAACTGCTTATCTCCTTCTACACTTTTGAAATCGTTAACTATTGCGATTCCCAAGCCAGCTAAACTATATACAACGGTAAATACTACTACTTGCCAATTCAATTCGCCGAATAATGCATGACCAGTACACCAAGGAAAAGCAATGTAGCTCGCACCAAGAGCATAACCACCCAACCATCCGTTTTGCTTTAGTTTAAGGGGCGGAGCGGAATAAATATAGGCTATTAGAACACCTAATACTGCAATTACTGTAATAGTTGGGAACTGATTTTCTGCCCATTTATCCAAGGCGATCGCCAAACCCAAACCGGCAATTAATAATACCCAAATTTGCGTAATTACCTGGGGTAAAGGAATCGCACCAGAAGGAATCGGACGATAGGGTTCGTTGACAGCATCAATTTCGCGATCGTAATATTCGTTTAAAGT
>JBHJOU010000666.1:0-3201 GCA_050329355.1 Rivularia sp. (in: cyanobacteria) | reverse complement strand
GCTTTAAACGGCATCCTTCTGCTAGACCCATTGGGAGTAGATTTTGTTCACGAACTATTTCAGAATTTTCGCATTGCCCATAGGTCATGTAGTAGCCAATACCATCAAGGGTATCCCCGGCTTTAAGGTCAATTTTGGCAGTAGTTACCACATCGACTAGGGGACCTCCCAAAGGAGACATTACAGCGTCTTTAAATAGTACGGCTCTGGCTACTGATAAAGGTACTTCAAAGTGGCACAAGTGATAAGGGGTATAGAAGCTGTAAAGAGGTCCTTCACCTAACTTATATAGATTCAGATAATGCTGTTGTTTTGGGTCGTCATGAGTTGCAAAAACAAATACTCCGGGACCGGGTTTAGCACCGACAACATAATCAACAATACCGCCAAGTTGCTTTAATTGTTCCACATCATACATCGAGGTCATTTCATCAACATGACCTTTAAAGTCGTATCCGAGCATTCCCCGTTGAGCTACTTTCATCCCCGTAGCGTTAGCAACAATCGCTTGCTCAAAGGAAATTTTGCTTCCATCAGCGAAGCTAGTCACCATGTGAGGCTTTTGTCCCCAACGTTTAGCAAATGCTTCTTGAGTGGTAGGATTACGATAGGGGTCTTGTAATCCCTTGATGTTTCCGCACAGTAATGGAGTTAAACCAATACTCTTAACGAACCGATAGAGGTTCATTTCCACCCCCGGTTGGTCTCCGTCACAAGCTGAGAGGATAACCCCGGCTTGATCGGCATACACTTTCAAAATAGAACCGATAGTACCGTCAAGTTCCGCATTCATCATAATGATATGCTTATGATGAGCAATAGCTTCCATCACAACATGAGCGCCAAACTCGATCGCCCCAGTTACTTCAATAATTGCATCAATACCTTCAGCGCGACACAGTAACATTGCATCTTCAGTTACTGCATATCCACCTTGTCTGATGACATCTTCTAAATCTGTAACATGAGAAATTTCTTTAATCTTTTCAATTCCCGCTTCTGTATAAGCCCTTTTAGCAGCATCCAAATTACGGTTAGAAATTGCCACCAATTCCATTCCAGGAACAGAATTGGCAATTTGATTAGCAATTCCGCGACCCATAAAACCCGCACCAATCATTGCTACTTTTACCGGATTTCCTGCTTCAGCGCGTGCTTGTAAAGCGCGGTCTACAATAATCATTAATTAAACTCCTGTTAGAGATTATTTTTTTATTTTGTGCTTTGAGTTACTTACTTACTACTCAATAATACCTAATTTAGGTAGTAGGGAGTAGTTTATAAATTAAATCAGGAAGCACCACCAACACTCATCATTCTCATCAGGGGCCAATTTTGATCTTTTTCAGACATTTCAGTTGCTTCGAGAGGCCATTGAATGTTGAAAAATGGGTCATCATAGCGTAAACCCTTTTCGTATCCGGGGGTATAAAATTCACCTACCATATACATAACTTCACAGCCATCGGTTAGCGCTTGGTAGCCGTGAGCAAACATTTCTGGTACATACAAAGCACGATGATTGTCTGCTGTTAATTCCACACCGAAATGTTGTAAATAAGTAGGAGATTCGGGACGCATATCAATAATTACGTCATAGATACCACCTTTTGTGCAGCGAATTAACTTTGTTTCTGCTGCTGGATCTACTTGATAGTGCATTCCCCGTAAAGTACCTTTCTTATGGTTAAAAGATAAATTACATTGAGCAACTGTTGACTTTAAACCATGTGCTTCGAGTTCTTTAGCGCAGAAAGTACGAGCAAAGAAGCCACGAGTATCGTGTTTTTCTTCTAAGTCGATAATGTAAGCTCCTTGCAGTTCAGTTTCGGTAAAAATCATGGCAACCTCTGAAAGAATAATTTAATTTTTGAGTAGGGCTAAATAAACACCCCAATATTTGTTTGATTTCTTTTTGATTTTGATCAAATATAGTTTGATTATTTCTTAGCCCAGAAGAAATCTTTGTCAATTTGTTGCGTGCGAATCAAATACTCTAACTGTTTTAAACGAGTAAAACCTCTAGAGAAAAATATTTCCTCTGTGAGATCAATTTGACTAAACACATCAAATAATTGTTTAGCTCCCGCACGTGCATCCCAATCGCATTTAAAGCCTGGTAAAATAGTATTGATTTTTTCAAAAGAAACTCGATAGCTACGGTTATCTGAACCACTATCACCAAAGCTCAATTTACATCCAGGAAAGGCCTCAGCAACAAATTCAGCTATTTCCTTAACTCGATAATTATTATTCGTATCTCCGACGTTAAATATTTGGTTGTGGACAATATCGCGAGGAGCTTCTATTGCACAAATAATCGCTTTTGAAATATCTAACGCATGAACTAATGGTCTCCAAGGGGTACCATCGCTAATCATTTTGATTTCTTTGGTAGTCCAGGCTAAACCAGCTAAATTATTTAAAACAATATCAAACCGCATTCTTGGAGAAGCACCAAAAGCTGTCGCATTCCGCATGAATGTAGGGGAAAAATCATCGTTAGCAAGTGGTTTAACATCTCTTTCTACAAAGGTTTTACATTCTGCGTAAGCAGTTTGCGGATTAACCGGAGATTCCTCGGTAACATCACCTTCTGTCGCAACACCGTAAACGCTACAAGAAGACATATATACAAAACGACGGACACCCGCTTGTTTCGCTAGTTTGGCAAGACGAACCGAACCTACATGGTTGATATCGTAGGTAATATTTGGTGATAATTGTCCGGTAGGATCGTTGGATAATTCAGCCATGTGAACTATTGCTTCGACACCTTGTAAATCTTCCAAAGATATATGACGAATATCTTTATTTAAAGTTTTAGCAGTAGTTTCGGTGCCGTTGTACAACCAACCAACTTTGTAATAGCCAGTGTCTACACCAATAACTTCATGTCCTTTTTCAATCAACAAAGGAGCTAGCAAACAACCAAGATAACCTTCTGTACCAGTAACAAGAATTTTCATTGATTTCAATACCTATTAACTATTAATAATTAACTATTAACTTTTAAATCTATTAGCAATTAACTGCTACTGATTTGAGATGTGTTTGTTCGGGAATTTCTGCGACTACAGCTTTACCAATTTCGATGGAAGAAGTTGCTGCTGGAGAAGGAGCATTGCACACATGAACGGAGTTTTGACCTTTGACAATCAAAAAGTCGTCTACTAATTTACCGTCGTTCATTAAAGCTTG
>JBHJOU010000724.1:0-2947 GCA_050329355.1 Rivularia sp. (in: cyanobacteria) | reverse complement strand
AGACGGTGTACTAATCTAGTACTAGTCGAAACCCCTATTTTTACGTTACAGCACTTCCGTCTGTAATGAGGTACACTCTTCTTAAAATACAAATACTTTTAAATGAAGTCATACTCTGTCGATCTTCGAGAAAAAATAGTTGCGGCGCATATTCAGAAAAACATTTCAATCAGGAAAGTAGCTAATATGTTTTCTGTATCAAAAAGTTTAGTACAAAAGCTTGTAAAACAACAAAAACTTGATGGAAATTTACAACCCAAGCCGCGAGGAAAACCACAATGCGCGTTATCTGACAAATGCTGAAATAGATTTAAGAGAATTAGTTGAAGCACATCCAGATGCAACACTGATAGAGTTGTGTGAATTATTTGCAGACAAAACTGGCAATTGGGTAGGTCGAAGTGCAATGTGTTCTGCATTACAGAAATTAGGATTAAATCGTAAAAAAAAACAACGCGGAGTACGCAAGCAGGAACTGAAAGAGTCCTAAATTTAAGATTAAATTATTGGGAACAGGTCAAAAACATAGAGCCAGAAAATTTAGTATTTTTGGACGAAACTGGTATCCTACTTGGTTTAACAAGAACTCATGCCCGTTCACAAATGGGAACAAGAGCTTACTGTGTCAACCCTTTTTATCGAGGTTCAAAGGTTACAGTAATTGGAGCTATTAGTATTAAAAAAGTAGTAGCATTAATGACAATAGATGATTCAATGGATGGCAACGCATTTGAAGTATTTATTGAAAAGTTTTTAGTACCGCAATTATGGTCAGGAGCAGTGGTAGTTATGGATAATTTATCCGCGCACAAACGAGGTTCAATTGTGCCAATGATTGAAGCTGTCGGCGCTTCAGTTCTAAATTTATCCTCATACTCTCCTGATTTTAATCCAATTGAGTTATGGTGGTCACAACTCAAATCTTTCTTACGCAGTTTTGCTCCAACTACAACAGAAATGGTTGATAAACTAATCTCAATCGCACTCGACTTAATGAATCCTCAACATTTGAGAAACTGGTTTGCTAGTTGCTGCTACTGTACCTCATAATAGCCGGAAGTGCTGTAAAGCCCTAATTTTTAAACCCAAAATTTGAGCGTAAAAATTATTTTAGCTTTCAATTTTTAATGGGTGCGAAGCCCAAACCCTGATTAATACGTGGAAAAAAACTTCACCTTAACAGGGGTAGAGTTAGCATCTCCCCATCTCCCAATCTCCCCATCTCCCCACCGAATTGCATCCGGAGTCTTCAAGAAAAAGTCAGGTAAAATTTAGGTTTGTGCAAAGATACGGTAATTGTACTGGCAACAAATACTGATAGTAGTTAGATTGAGAAAATCGTGAAATCGCAATGTAAATAATATCTTTGATTATAATGAATCGCTTTTCTCAAAAAATATCTAATTTTCATTCAGACTTATTGACAAATACAAAATTAGGACAATTATGTGGTTCTAAAACTTTATTTCGCGAGCGTTATGCAATTTTACGTATTTTAGGTAGAGGAGGTTTTGGAGTTACTTTTTTAGCGAGAAATGTAACTTTACCTGGACATCCTTTATGTGTGATTAAACAGCTTTGTCCTAAAGTTAATAGTCCTAGAACTTGGGAAAAAGCTAAAGAACGTTTTGAGAAAGAAGCTAAAGCCTTGGGTCAATTGGGAAATCATTCACAAATTCCCATGCTTTTAGATTACTTTGAAATGGGAGAAGAATTTTTTCTAGTTCAAGAATATGTTCGTGGCTGTACTTTAACTAGGGAAGTCAGACGTAACGGTGCTTTGAGTGAAGCTGTGGTTAAACGGTTTTTGCAGGAAATACTCCCGGTATTGCAATATGTTCATAAAAATCATGTAATTCACCGCGATATCAAACCCCACAATCTACTTCGCTGTGACGATGATGGACGTTTGGTATTGATTGATTTCGGTGCAGTTAAAGAAGAGTTAGCCTTAGTTGGGGAACTTGTCGAGAAAACTACTGTGACGACTAATTTCGTAGGGACTATGGGATTTGCACCTCCAGAACAGTTTTCTCTACGTCCAGTTTACAGCAGTGATATTTATGCATTGGGTGTAACTTGTCTTTACTTACTCAGCGCCAAAGCACCTTTAGAATTTGATTACGATACAAGTACGGGTGAAATCTGCTGGCAAAAACAAATCAAAGTTAGCGAACACTTTGCTAAAGTTCTCGATAAAATGCTCAAGGTTAGTGTTAGAGAACGCTTTAAGTCAGCTGATGAAGTGATGTTTGCTCTGGGTGTGGAATCCCATTTACCTCACCTAAGCAACTGCTTGACTACCAAGCCTTTGGGAATTAAACATAAGCCATCGAGTTTTGAAGATAATTACAGCAGTTATTTACCTCCCTTCGCACGAACTGCGATCGCGATTCGGGAATGGAAAGCTAAATTAGAATCAAAGCAGTCAGGACGAAATTGTCAACCTTATTCCTCATGAGCTTAAACAGTTAACAGTCAAGGTTTTTATTAATACATAAAACTTCAGTAAAAGCATTTTTGTAGTAAGAAATCAGGGTTTACTTTACCCAATTAAAATATTTTTTTGGATCAGATTTTGTATAATAATGAAATAATTTTTCCTTTCCAAGAAAAATTAGGGCTTTTATTCCCATACTGTTGTATACAGTCGCCCGAATTCAATGACTATCTACTGCCTAAATCCCGATTGTCCAAATCCTCTCAATGACGATTTAAATCAGATTTGTGTTAGCTGTAATACAGCAATCTTACCCTTATTACGAAACAGATTTCGAGTTATCCGGGTGCTTTCACAAGAAGGTACATTTGGTAAAACTTATTTAGCTCAAGATTTAGATAAACTTAACGAACCCTGTGTCTTAAAGCAATTCGCACCTAAAATTGACGGAAAATGGGCGTTAAATAAAGCAGTAGAGCTATTTGAAAAAGAAGCTCAACTACTGCA
>JBHJOU010000327.1:0-2085 GCA_050329355.1 Rivularia sp. (in: cyanobacteria) | reverse complement strand
TAATATACAAGCAATTGTATTTGACAAAAATGGGACTTTAGAAGATTCAGAAAAATATTTACGTAATTTTGCTCAAAAAGTAGCACGAATTATAGATGCTCAAATACCTGGGATTGGAGAACCATTATTAATGGCATTTGGGGTTAATGGTGATATTTTAGATGCTGCGGGTTTAATGGCTGTAGCAAGTCGTCAGGAAACCGAAATCGCGACAGCAGCTTATATTGCCGAAACGGGAAGAGGTTGGATTGAATCCTTAGAAATAGCTCGTAAAAGTTTAGATGAAGCAGATACATATCTGGGTAATTCTGCTTCTTCATTATTTCCAGGTAGTCTAGAAATATTACAGAAGCTTTCACAAGCGGGATTAAAATTGGGTATTCTTTCAGCAGCAACAACCGCAGAAGTAAATAATTTTGTAGCAGCTCATCAACTCGGTGAATATATAAACTTAGAAATGGGAGTAGATGGTAATATTTTTAAACCAGAGCCAGCTTTATTTTTGCAAGCTTGTGAAAAATTGGCAGTAGAAGCAAGCGCAACATTAATGGTAGGAGATTCCGTTGGTGATATGCAAATGGCACGCAATGCTCAAGCGGCTGGTTGTATTGGTATTACTTGGATTGGGTGTTCGGATCATGTTCGAGGTGCGGATGTAGTAATTAATAAATTAGATGAAATTCAAGTTGATTAATTACCTACTACTCAGCACAGAGAAGTCGGGTTTCTTGGAAAAATTCGACTTCTGAGTCTAAAAATAAGCAGGAAAAACATTGAAAATAACTTCTTAACGTTGTACAACAACTGTAGTTCCAACTGATGCCCAATTGAATAATTTTTTGGCTTGATTCGGTGCTAAATTCACACAACCATGACTAACTGGTATACCAAAATTATTATGCCAATATGCGCCGTGAATTCCATAACCACCTTGATAATACATAGTGTGGGGAACATCAGGAATATCGTAACCATCACCCTTCATGCGAGTTTTATTCAACTTTGTATAGATATTAAATACACCAATTGGGGTAGGGGTTGTCCTTTTTCCTGTAGAAACAGTAACTCCAAAAACAGCTTTATTTCCTTGCCAAGCAATTAATCTTTGTTCTGACAAATCTACTTGAATCCAACGTTTATTAGTTTTTTTCAACTGCCGAACTTTTTGACTAACCTGCTGCATATTATTTCCTAAAGCTTTATTTGTCGGAAAACTGACAACAGTAGCTGACAGTGCGATAACAGCAACAAAAGTTTTAAAACAGCGGATATACTGAGGTGAATTTAGTTTTTCCATAGTAAATATTCTCAAATGTGAGCGTTTTTTGTTTATTCTCTTTTCTAACTGTATTTAATAGCTTATTTCTGTTATAAGCTATGAATATCTCTATTTTTATCTTACTTTATCTTTTGAAGTAGAGTTTCTGTCTGTTGAGTTATTAAATCCCAATCTTCAGATATAACTAGATGTTTAGGGAATAACTCACTACTTAATCCAATTGCGATCGCACCTGAAGAGATAAATTCTGCTGCATTTTCTAAAGTCACTCCCCCAGTAGGAATCAAGGGAATTTGTTTTAAAGGAGCTTGTAAACTTTTGATATATTCAACACCACCTACTGCTTGTATAGGAAATACTTTGACGCAGGTTGCTCCTAAACTCCAAGCTGTAACAATTTCTGTTGGAGTTAGCGCTCCGGGTATAATTGGTATATTTAAATTTACAGCCGCTGAAATTATTTCTGGGTCAATATGAGGAGTAAACAAGAATTGTGACCCTGCTTGTACTGCTTGCTGCATCTGTTTTAAGTTTAACAGCGTACCCGCACCAATAATACAATCAGATAATTCTCTACGTAATTCTACGACTAATTCTGCCGCTTTAGCAGTATTCCAAGTTACTTCAATTAAATTTATTCCCCCAGATGCAACGGCTAAAGCCATTTGTCGGGCTAAATCTTTTTTGTTAGCACGAATTACGGCAATAACGCGATGTTTTTTTAAAAGTGTTAACCAAGAAGTTGGGCATGAAAAATTAGGCATTGGACATTGGTAATTAAATATTTAAAATGTTTTATTTAAAGT
>JBHJOU010001012.1:0-6784 GCA_050329355.1 Rivularia sp. (in: cyanobacteria) | reverse complement strand
CAGATAAAATTGCTTACCGCAAAACCAATATAACAACAAATTATTTACCGAATAACACAAATAGTTAGTATTAGTAAAAGTCGCGTACAATTATTTATCACCCAGAACCCTTGTAGAGACGTAGCATTGCTACGTCTCTACATCTTTTCCGGAGATTTCTATTCTCCCTAGTACCGTGCCAACTTTCAACCACTTGTCCAAATGCTTTGGATAAGCGTCGTTAAAAAATCAAAATTTTGGTATTGATTGGGATTGCATTTAATTTAATTTAACTTAACTTTGTTATTGCCGTCACTTTCTTGTCACATTTGATTGAGATAATTAAAATAATAAGCACTTGACGAAAACTTCAGATACTTTTATTTACGGTTTTTCGTAAGGTTTTGGGATTGCTTCACTTCCTCATTCAGGGAGTGTAATTTATGTTGTAATACGGTTCAGTTAAGGTTATTTCTTATTGATCTGTTAAAAACCACTTAATTGGGGGATTCTCCCCCAAACCCCCGATTGGGTGACGGCTGCGTCCCCCAAACCCCCTCCAGAAGAATTGATCTATTTTCTATTGGGTAATTGATCAATTGCGACTTTTGTCGATTAATTTTCTTAAGTGAACCGGATTGATTTATATTGTCGTGAAGCAAAATTAAACTGGTGTAAGCAATTAAAATAAACAAAAGATAAGTCTTTTTAAGCATAATTATTTTTTTGATGCTGTGAATATCTAAAAATAGTACTTCAGATAGATTTATTGGAAAAATATATAATATTACCTTTAAATTAGCTTTAAAAATTAAAACTTAAGATAGATTTTTTTTGAAGCCAGATAGTTCTATTCTTGTTGAGAACCAAATATAAAATCAGCAAAAAAAACAAACATAAAAATCAACATAAAAATCAACACAAAAATAAAATATTTAGATTTTTGATAAGACAAGCTAAACTTTTTTAGTGTAACTATGTTTGAATCATGATTCTTTTTAAATCCTTCCACTAATGATATTATTTATCACGTGAATACACACCATTAACAAGTAATTAAACATTAGTGTGATAAGGTCAGTGACTAAAGAACATGAGTTTAATCGGCGTTCTAAAAATCAAACCTTGCCTTTCATCTTTAGAACAAGGTAATTATGATAACAGTTGTATAGGAGAAGCCTCTTGAAATTAGCTGCGCGTCCGATAGTAGAGCTTAAACCTACTTTGTCCCTGCTCGATACGATTGCGATCATTGTGGGAGTAGTAGTTGGTGCTAGTATTTTTCAAACTCCCTCATTAGTCGCTGCAAACGCTGGTAATGTCGGATTTGCCCTGCTTACTTGGGGATTTGGTGGAGTAATTTCTTTAATTGGTGCATTGTGCTACGCCGAACTCGCAACCACTTATCCCCATCCCGGCGGCACCTATTACTATCTGAGACGAGCATTGGGTAGTGCAATTGGGTTTTTGTTCGCATGGACTCGTATGAGCGTGATTCAAACTGGTTCGATTGCGTTATTAGCCTTTGTCTTTGGGGATTATGCTTCGCAACTATGGCAATTAGGAATTTATTCTCCTTCAATTTATGCTGCGATCGCAATTGTGCTGTTAACTGGATTAAATCTGCTTGGTGTTCGACAAGGTAAGCAGACGCAAAATTTGCTGGCAATTGCTCAAGTTCTAGGATTAATCGTTGTTTGTGCCATTGGGTTACTAGGAGTTTCATCTCAAGGAACATCTGCTTTACCGCTCGATCAACCAACTAATACTACTTCAAGTAATCTAGGTTTGATCATGGTGTTTGTGTTGCTCAGTTACGGTGGTTGGAACGAAGCAGCATATATTTCAGCAGAAGTTCGCGATGGTAGGCGAAACATTGTCCGAGCCTTGGTTTGGAGTATTGGTATTATTACGGCGCTGTATTTGCTGGTTAACTTAGCATTGATTCGGGGGTTAGGATTAACTCAAATGGCTGCATCTCAAGCTGTCATCGCAGACTTGATGCGGTTAAACATGGGAGAAACGGGAGCCGTATTGACCAGCATTTTGGTTGCGATCGCCACAGTTTGCTCTTTGAATGCGACAATTTTAACTGGAGCGCGGACAAATTACGCACTGGGACGTGATTTCTCAGTTTTTGCTTTTTTAGGACGCGGTCGTGAACATACCCCAACAAATGCTTTGATAGTACAAGGAGCCATTGCACTTTTACTTGTAATGGTGGGAACTTTCGCTCGTCGAGGCTTTGAAACCATGGTGGATTATACGGCTCCAGCATTCTGGTTTTTCTTTCTATTGAGTGGTATCTCACTATTCGTGTTACGAAGACGGGAGCCAAATATTAATCGTTCATTCAAAGTTCCATTTTATCCTTTGACTCCCCTGGCATTTTGTGGAATTTGCTTGTATATGCTGCAAGCGAGTTTAGCCTACACCGGGTGGGGTGGTTTACTAGGTGTCGCCGTGTTGCTACTAGGATTACCTTTACTCTGGTGGACACAAAAAGTTTCAAATTGACAAAAAACCTCAATTTTAGGATATTACTATGATTTTCCTCAAACGTACTATTGCATTATTCACGATTGGTGTTGGCTTAGTAAGTGCTGGATGTAGCCCAACTACCAACGCTACAACTCAAGGTGAATCTATTCAAGCCCAAGCACCTACAACTTCGACTCCAACACCATCGGCACCTTTACGTTCTCCTGATGTGGTGTATGTACCTACCCCAAATGAGGTAGTCGATCGGATGTTAACAATGGCTAATGTTGGTAAAGACGATGTTCTTTATGATTTGGGTAGTGGAGACGGACGCATCCCCATTGCAGCAGTGCAAAAACGCAATGCTCGTCGTGCTGTAGGTATCGAAATTAATCCGGAGCGCATTCAAGAAGCGAATAAAAATGCTCAACAAGCCGGAGTCACTGACAGAGTTACCTTTCTCAACCAAGATTTATTTGAAAGTAATTTTAGCGATGCTACAGTAATGACGCTATATTTGTTACCTTCTTTAAATGTCAAACTCAGACCACAGTTATTTGATCAATTAAAACCCGGAACCCGTATTGTTTCTCACGATTTTGACATGGGTGAGTGGAAACCTGAGCGTGTAGAGAAAGTTAATGTCAATGGTCGTACCCATACGGTTTATTTATGGACAGTGCCTGAAAATCCTCCTGCTAATTTAAGATGACAGATTTTACACTTGGACAATCATCATAGAAGCCGGGTTTTTACGATATGATTGGTCACACCCTTATAATCCTCACAAAAACCCGACTTCTTACCCCACGAAAAATTTCGGAAAGGCTGTTAAAAGTTCCCTATTCCCCACCCATTTAATCATTCATCAACAGTTGATATAGCAAATTTCAGTTGAGTCTAATACACTAAAACCTCACCCCCTTCCCCTCTCCTTTTTAAGGAGAGGGGTTAAGAGGGCAGGGTGAGGTAAAATTTGTATTCCACCATGAATCGGAAAACCACTATATTACTGAGGTAGGAGAATAAATTTCTTGTATGCGTTCAAATTCCAATTCAGTTAAATAATCTACAGTCCAGTTAGCTTGACGCTGAAGCATATGGAATGGATAAGTATTCGCAACCCCCACTACTTTCATATCTGCTGCTTTTGCTGCTTGAACACCGAAGAGTGTATCTTCAACCGCTAAACACTCATTTGCTTGCAGATTTAGTTCGGGATATTCTTGCTTAAGACGTTCCACTGCAAGTAAATAACCATCGGGTTTTGGTTTACTAGTAGTAACATCATCGCCTGTAACTATAATTTTAAAGTATTCTGCTAACTCAGCGCGGGCAAGGACTAATTCAATTTCCTGACGAATTGTACCGCTAACTATCGCTAACTTTAAGTTACTCGAACGTATTTTAAATATGAAATCATCTAAACCGGAATATAAAGGTAATTTTTCCAGCCTTTCTATTTGCTCGACGTAATTTTGAGCTTTCTTTTGGAGTAACTTAGTCAAATAGTTTTCATCAACGATTCGTCCACGACTTGCTAATAATTTTCGCAAACAAACGCGATCGCTACGTCCTAAACATACCTGTTGATACTCACCTGGTTTAAGTACTAAGTTTTCTTTCAGCAAAATTTCTTCGATCAACTGTTGATGAATTAGCTCCGAGTTGATGATAACGCCATTAAAACTAAATATAACTGCCTTGATCATGCTGTACGATTACGCTGGAGAAGGAAAAAGTTGGTTATTATCCAAGGTGTTGTCTGGGGAAGTCGGTACATACCGCTTAACATTGCTTTGAGTAGATGCATCTTCTACTGAAATCGGTTTGATACCGCTAGTTAACTGACTAGTAAACCATACATCTTCAGTTCGCACTCTTGCAAATCCCGCTGCACCCATAATTGCATCAGTACTACTATTAGCATATTCATCGATGTAAGGTTCTTCAAAAATATTATTCAGCCATTCTAACTGACGTAAAGTTTTCTGATTACCATCTAAAATTAAAACTTGTCCCCCTGCTACCAACAATCGAAAACATTCATGCAAAATTGCTTGAGTAGTGGTGCTTGGCGTTTCATGAAACAATAAAGAAGCTGTAACTAAATCAAATGTTGCATCCGGGAAAGAAGTATTTTCAGCATTTCCCTGTTGCCACTGGATGTTTAAATTAGCACTTTGCGACTTGTGGAAACTTCTGAGCAACATATAGGGTGACAAATCCAATCCAATCACTTCTGCATTCGTCCAAGCCTGCTTCAACATGAGAGTTGTCGAACCCGTACCACAACCTAAATCAAGAATACGTCGCGGTTTGACCTTTATCCCATGAATTAAAGCTTGACGAACCCAAGTTTCATTTGGTGGTAAAGCATATTGAGTAATCGCATCGTAAGTTACCGCAGCCCCAGGATTCAAATATCCGCGCTCTATTCCATGAAAATTTTGAGAACTGTAGTATTGAGGAATTATGACATCATCTCTTCGGAAGCGATCGCTATCTTTTTCCCAATCCACGCTTTCGGAATAACGTCGTAATTCTTCTTCATCAATTAACAAACGAACCACAGGGGATAAAAAACGCTCCCACAGCGTATCTTGTTTAACTGCCATCGATATAAGGACTTAATTAAGTATTTTATTCATAAATTTTAATATATATTTGCCAATTCTATGTTTTATTTTGTCACTATATTGACTTTCTCTTCTTTTGTAATACAATTGTAGTATAAATTCAGAAGTCGAAGTGCGGTTTACAGTTATGGCGATCGCCCTATTAAAATAATGTACCTTTAAGAGGATGTTTTGAAAGTCAAATTTAATACTTAACCTGGCGACTAGAAGTCGCGGCTACACAAACAAAACTTGCCTGCGCGGGTTCTGAATTAACTAGTCCACGCAGGTGGACTTTGGAAGGTGTAGTAGCGGTTTAA
This sequence comes from Rivularia sp. (in: cyanobacteria), assembly GCA_050329355.1. GTDB lineage: Bacteria > Cyanobacteriota > Cyanobacteriia > Cyanobacteriales > Nostocaceae > Rivularia. The sequence continues at coordinate 1,386 of JBHJOU010001012.1, read as the reverse complement.
ACCGCCGGATACTTTTAAAACATCCTCTAAATTACTGCGATTAAAGCGAGTAGGATAGCTGGACTACAGTACTTGTAGGGTTATAAATGATGTAAACTCAATATCCAAAAGTTTATTTACGAACAATCTAAAATCTAAAATCCAAAATTGTCTTATGCCTTATAAAGAGTTAGAAATATCAACAGAAACTCCCGTTTTATCGTGGGCAAATCATGAATTAAAAAGTGATGAAACCAAAATGGCGAAAAACGTGGCATCGCTACCTTTCGTATTTAAACACGTAGCTTTAATGCCCGATGTTCACTTGGGAAAAGGAGCTTTAGTAGGTTCAGTAATAGCGACAAAAGAAGCGATAATTCCGGCGGCTGTCGGGGTTGATATAGGATGTTTTGTTGGGGATACTTTAATACCTTTAGTTGACGGTAAATCTTATTCTTTAAGAGAATTAAGCGCGATAAATGAAGAAATTATTGTTTATGCTTGTACTGCCACAGGTAAAATTGTTGCAGCAAAAGCTAATGCTAAGCTAACTAGAAAAAACGCTTCTTTGGTGAAAGTAATTTTAGATAACGGTGAAGAAATTATTTGCACTCCAGACCATCAATTTATGTTACGGGATGGAACTTATAAAGAAGCGCAAAATCTTCAACCAAAAACATCGTTGATGCCATTTTATTCTCAATTAGACAAAGATAATTATACTTTAATTTCTCAACCATATTCTGGTAGATGGCAGAAAGCACATTGGATAATTGCTAGGTCAGGATTGTTAGGAGAAATTCCGCGTTTTGAAGGACAAAAAACAGTTATTCACCACCGTAACTTCAATGAATCTGATAACCAACCAGAAAACTTGGAGTTTATGGGCAATAGAGAACATTCTGCTTATCATCGCAGTTTAGCAGAGCGAAATCAATACTGGCAATCTCCGGAGTTTGAAGAAAAACGAAAAGCTGCACTTGCTAAAAAAGCTCAAACTTCAGAAGGATACGAATATTATGCCGAAAGAGGAACTCGTAATATCCTTAAATATATGGAGCAGCAAGCAGAACATTTTAAACAAGCAGTTGCTAATAATGGCTTGCATGGAAAGCAGTATTTAGTAAGCTATAACAAGAGTGAAAAAGGACGAGCAAAATCCAAAGAAATTGCTAACAGATATTATAATTGTGATATCTTTGGTGCTGAAATTAAATCTCCTATTGGACTTCATAATCACCGTCGTAATCAACATCAATGTAATCACAAAGTTGTTGCTGTTGAACCTTTAAACTATAAAGAAGATGTTTATTGTTTAACGGTACCTCAATATCATAATTTTGCGTTGAAAGCAGGTGTATTTGTTCATAATTGTGGTATGGGTGCTATCAAAACTCCATTTAAAGG
>JBHJOU010000293.1:0-2023 GCA_050329355.1 Rivularia sp. (in: cyanobacteria) | reverse complement strand
AGTTAGGAGTTAGGAGTTAGGAGTTAGGAGTTAGGAGTTAGGAGTTAGGAGTTAGGAGTTAGGAGTTAGGAGTTAGGAGTTATTAATTAACCAATTACTAATTACCAATTACTAATTACCAATTACCAATTCCCAATTACCAATTCCCAATTACCAATTCCCAATTACCAATTACCTATTTCAAATAAATCAATAAATTCAATCCGGGAATCGTGCGTGAAAGCGTCCATAACACCAAAGTAATATAAAGTATACCTAAACTCCACTGATACCAAGCCAAAGTACTGATGATTCCGGGGAGGTGTTCGTCTCGTAAGCGAACGTCGTTAAAGCCTAATTTTAAAAGGTTATTTAAACTAAAATCGTAATAATTTAGCCAATTCCAGCGACGATTCCACAATAAAGGTAAATAACGTTCGCGAAATAATGGATACCTCGGTATCACGGGTAAACGTCCAATTAATAACCGCAATTGTCGGAAAGTACCATCCTCTGTAAAATAAGATGTTTCCATTAAATCGTGGTAGCGCCCTTTTTGGTAAAGTTGGAATAAGAGAAACGTCGGTAAAGGGACAATAATAACCCCTATACAAATCAAAGCTAACCACGGTTGCGGTGTATTGCGAAAAATCGCGATTAAACCAAATAGCGTACTAATAGCAAAACTTCCTAACATCCAACTAGTTTCGTAAGCCGTAGGAACAATTTTATTTGGATGTAAGCGACGGAATCGATCGACTAACCAAAATAGTAAACTAAAAAACGCGATCGCAATTATTCCCACACCAAAGACTAAATAAAAATTCGTACCATATCCCGAAAGTAATAGTAGTAAACTTAACACCAACCATTTCCATATTTGCAGCAACCATTTAGTTGGGGTAAGAGTTTCACCAACTACAAACCGGGAAGCAAGTTGTGTAAATGTTTCTTCGTCAATATCAACTAATGTGAGTAATTCGCTTTTAATTTGAAACGGTTGGGTTTGACGACGTTTGATAATAGCTTTTACTTGAGTTGGGGAAAATCCTAAATTTATTAAACGTTGTTGGGGAGCATCATTAATATTTGCATCAAGCAAACGCCGAGTTAAAGACTTTAAATGCAGACGCTGTTTGCTATACTCCAACTTATTAGCATCAGCAATTTGCTGCAATTGGCGAAAATTTTGGATTAAATTACGCAATACATTTTGATTTCCCGATAATTGAGGTATTCGCAACATCACACCAATTTCACCGGGATTACCTAAAATTTTGGCTTTATCAGCATTGAAAATCAAACTTGGTACATTCAGATAGGCACCTTGAGCAAAAACAGCGTCACTAAAATCAGCTTGATTAAAAATACTAGCACCGCGCAGATTTACAGGTAGATTAAATTGTGTTTCTCGAAATATAACAGATTTTAAAAATCTAGTTTCTTGAAGAAATAAAAACCCTTGAAAATTCGCTTTGGTAAATTGAGTTTCTTCCAGAAAAGCTGCTTGAGAAAAATTGGTTGTACCTTCCCAACGAGCGCGACTAAAGTTAGCTAATTGTTGAAAACTAGTATTACTAAAATTGGCAGAATTTTCAAAACTTGTATTTTTAAACTCAGAATTTTTATCAAAATCAGCTTTCTTGAAATTAGCTTTCTGAAAAAAAACACTCCCCTGAAAATCAAGTTCACTGCGAAAATTGGCATTTATAAAACTGACTCGACGACCAAATCTTGATTGCTTAAAATTTGTAGGTTGATAAAAAATAGCTCCTGAACCTTCCACAGGTTGGAGAAAAAACGTATTGTTAAACTCTACCTTACCTTTAAAAACAGTTTCGTTAAAAATCAACGAACCGCGAAACACCGAAATTTGTGCCGAAGTCGTCGAATCCTTTCCTAAAAGTGAACGACAATCCTTAGAATTGGGAACAGAATAAGCCAGTGATTGTAAACAAACATCGCGCAAAAGTTCCAATTGATTTTGTTCAGTTTCCGTAAAAATTGGGGCAATAGCTTGAGCATATAAAGGAGTTCTTAAACC
>JBHJOU010000857.1:0-3941 GCA_050329355.1 Rivularia sp. (in: cyanobacteria) | reverse complement strand
CCAGTTTCCGCATTGCTGTCACAAAGGATTGAAAAGAACCGTTAGTTGGAGCCCAACCGATTTTACCTCGCCATTTTGGTTGAGTTAATTCCCAAATGGATTTGGGTAAGTCACCCTGTTTGACTAATTTGGTGTTGTAATTAACTACCCGCGCTCTACCAGAAATCCCCATCCAATTACCCGATGGAGAACGGTAGCGAGAATTGACTTTATTGAGTGTTGCTGCGGGAATCGGTAGGGTTCTTCCTCGTTCTTGTAAGGTACCTAAAGCACCCGCATCTTGAGCAAAGAACATATCTGCACGGCTATTATTACCTTCTTCCAAAAGCGCGATCGCTAATTCGGCTGTATCACCATAACGAACTTGAATATTCAACTTCAAGTCTTTCTTCGCTTTTTCAATCAATGGACCAATCAGTTTCTCTTCTCTACCAGAGTAAATAGTCAGAGTCTTTGACTGTTGAGCGTTGACTCCTAACCCTGTACCGACAATCACAGCCGCTAAAGCACTGGCACAGAATTTTACCAAGATATTTTTTTTCAACTTACTTCTCTCCAAGCTTGTTAAGAATTAATCGCAACTTTTTTACTGTATTAGTAATCACTGGCAAAAGCAAGTATATAATATAACCTTAATTTGTTTCTGGGGCAATTGTTTATTTTGATTGATATATCACTGTTTTTTGAGCATCATCAGTATCTACCGTAAAAAATTCAACTGAGAGCGAATTTTCATTATTTTTATTAATCCTACAATATATTTACTATATCAAAGTTGGTTTATTTATTGACATATATTTTTATCACTATTGACTTTAAAGGTCAATACCTATATTATGATTCAAAGCAGGGATGCAGATTTATATATTTAATAATCATTATCAATATAGTTTGTTAGAAAAAGTATAAAAAAGTACTGTTTTTCGGCAGTTAACAGATATTGATAATCTATCGATAAACGTCTAAGTAGCTTTTTGTTAGATATTTCTGGCTTTGCTATTTGAACTAAATCTTCTTCGCTCAAAGAAGAAGGTTAAATGATGATGCGTATTTATTCGTATCAAAATAGATAGAAATATTTTCTAAATAGTGTGGGGAGAAATTAACTAATGTTGACATCTCCGGAAATTAATTATGCGTTGTTTGAAACCCTTGTAGAGGCGCGAAATTATGCCCTATGACGCTATCGCGTCACGCTTTGCTAACGGACACGCTCTCGCCGCACGATGGAGGCGTGAACGCCCTCCACGTCTCTACATTTAAAATTCATCGTTGGATTCAGTAACGCAAAATTAGGCGTTACTATTCCCTTCGGGCTAAACAGATGACCGATTTGACACTCCCCGGCGTGAACGCACGGGGATTCTTGGTTCAGCGAGCCAACTTGTTTGAAGCAATTGCTTGATTCAGATAGAGGTCGTTCTCTCCCCAAGCTTTGATTCCGGTATGCCCTACCGTATTGAGTCCTTTTTTCAGGATGTTGATGGCAGCATTATGATCTCGATCTTGCACATGACCACAATGCGGACAGATATGCGTTCGAGTCGAGAGCGACTTCTTGACCGTTTCGCCGCAATTCGAACAGTTTTGGCTGGTGTATTCAGGGGCTACGGTGACCGTAGCAACCCCGTAAACTTTGCCGAAATATTCAACCCACCGGCCAAACTCTCCCCAGGCTGCATCACTAATCGATTTAGCCAAGTGATGATTCTTGACCATGTTGCGGATCTGCAAGTCTTCCAACACCACGAAGTCATTAGACTTCACCACGCACCTTGCAGTCTTCACCGCAAAATCTCTACGCTGGCGTTGCACTTTCAGATGCGCCTTACCCAACCGTTTGACCGCCTTACGACGGTTCTTGGAACCTTTGACCTTCTTGGACGCTTTGCGTTGCGCGATGCACAAGCGCTTCTCGGCCTTTCTCAGGTGGCGAGGATTATCAACGGTATTGCCGTCAGAGTCGGTATAGAAATGGTTCAACCCCAGATCCAATCCAATCGTTCTTTTAGTCGGTTCCCGTTCCTCAGTTCGTTCCACGTCCAGAACAAACTGAACATAGTAGCCATCCGAACGGCGCACTACTCGCACTCGATTGATTTGGTCAAGTTGGTAGAAGTTCAAGTCACGAGTTCCCATCATTTTGAAGCGTCCGGCTCCAAACTTGTCGGTGAACGTGATCAATTTCCGGTCTGCCGACAACTTCCAGCCCGTGACCTTATATTCCACGCTGGCACGGGTTTGGAACTTTTTGAACTTGGGATATCCCTTTTTACCAGGAACTTGTTTTTTGCAGTTGTCATAGAACCGAGCAATGGCAGACCATGCCCGTTCCGCGTGAGCTTGTCGAGCTTGGGAGTTGAGCTTGTTTGCCCAAGGGAATGCAGGGTGATCCGCCAATGTTTTGCAGTATTTGTACAAATCATTGCGGCTGACCTTTGGATTGTCCATCCAAAAACGAAGGCAAGAATTGCGGATAAAGTTAGCTGTCCGAACGGCTTCATCTAAAGCCTCAAACTGCTCACCTTTACCTTTCAACTTTGCCTCAACAACCAGCATTTTTACTCCAAGCTTTTGAGCATAACTTGATTTTACAACAAAAGCCCGCCGGATTCCGGAAGATTCCCGGTGAGATGCCTAGCTAATTGGCTGTTTCCGCTCACCGCTTCAACAGCCCTGGCTTATATCCCTGGCGTAAACGCACAGGGCTTTACGCCGATTTCCGGTAATTTCTTTTCCCCCTGCTCCCTGTCTCCTCGATTCGGTAATCTTCTGGCGGAATAGGAGTAATATTAATCAGGACGAGAACCTCCTTGACGATTTTCACCAGCCCAAGGTGGACGACCTGGACCGTTACGAATATTAATTACCGAACCGTCACTACGGGTAATTTTAAAAGCATCGAAGTCCTCATCATCGTATTCTCCGACAATTGTCACCCTCTCTCCGGCATTAAAATTAAACTTTTGCCACCAACGGGGAGCAGTATCAACAATTACTTGTCCCGTACCATCATCGAGAATGAATTCGTTACCAACCACACTCTTTATTGTTCCAGAAATAGTCATTCCGGAATTACGCTGCAAGTCTCCAATATTCGTTTGAGCCAAGACTTGGGGAATACCTACAGTCATCAAAGTAGATGTCACAGTTAGAAGGATTGCTTTCTTCATAACCAAAATTTTTAATTGTTGATAATTTTTAATTTATCAAAATTTTATTTGAAAAATACAGTTAAGTTTATCAATATCGCGAATACTTATCATAGATGAGCATAGGAAATAATCTAGTTCGATCAAATGCGCTGCATAATCATCAGAAGTCGGGTTTTGGTGAAAAACCCGACTTCTCAATGACTACTTATTCTAAAAACCCGACTTCTTTATCTGAAACATCAGCGGGTTTTTCAATATTTTTCTCTATCTTTACCTTTGGTTTAGATTTCTTTTTCTTACCTGACCAAATGACAATTCCAGTAATCGCTAAACCTGCACTGATAATCCCAATCAAAATATAAATACCTGCGACTCCTAACCCGCCAAATTTAGCAGTATGAAGAATATTTGTCCAATCTTTAAACTGTTTCTCCCAAGGATTGCGGAAAAAGTTCTCTGTTTGTAAAACTTCCCCACTATATTGGTCGATAAAAACCATACTTTTACCTTCATTGGTAATTTCATAAGGTAATTTAAACCTGACTTTGATGGGAGATTCGACATCTTTCGCAGGTTCATAAATTGTTGGCTTTCCTTCTGGAAGAGCAGCGACTGCTTTTGCTAAAAAATCATCTGGAGTTAAAGTTTGAGTAGTTACTTGAACAACAGAAATCGGCTTGACTTCTTTTTCCTGTCCGCTTAACCAATAACCTAATTTGGGGATAGGTTGACCAAAAGCTAAAAATGCTCCAGTTGTGGCAATGATGATGAGTAATAAAGCAGAAA
>JBHJOU010000476.1:0-3085 GCA_050329355.1 Rivularia sp. (in: cyanobacteria) | reverse complement strand
CCCCATCTCCCCATCACCCCATCCCCCCATCTCCTTGTCCCCCTATCTCTTCTGAAAACTTTATACTTGAATAGAAGAGTTATTTAAAAAGGAGGGTCGAGAAATGACTCCCAATCCCGCCATTATGCAAGCTGTGGAAAAGCTAAATTATAGGGTCACGGTTGGTGATGTGGCTACACAGGCTGGATTAAATATCGAAATGGCAAATCAAGGTTTGTTAGCACTTGCAACTGATGCTGGGGGACATTTGCAAGTGGCGGATACAGGTGATATTGTTTATCTTTTTCCGCGTAATTTCCGCGATGTTTTACGCAATAAATATCTGAGATTACAGTTACAAGAATGGTGGAAAAAAATCTGGAATGTTCTATTTTATCTAATTAGAATTTCCTTTGGAGTTGTCTTAATTCTTTCTATCGTCTTAATTTATATCGCGATTATTTTCATTATTTCTTCTGCTTCTTCTTCTGACCGCGATAATGATAGAGGTGGTAATTTTGGCGGTGGGATGAGATTTTTCTACTTTCCAGATTTATTTTGGTTTTTTAGTCCAAATTATAATACTGGATATCGCAGTCAGGGACGACGACAGCGCGAAAACAGCGAATTAAATTTCTTAGAAGCTATATTTTCGTTTTTATTCGGTGATGGAAATCCTAACTTAAATCTGGAAGAGCGCCGCTATCAAGAGATTGCGACTGTAATTCGTAATAATGGTGGTGCAGTAGTCGCCGAACAAATTACACCTTATTTAGATGATATTGGCGAAACATATCAACAAGAATATGAAGATTATATGCTGCCAGTTTTGACAAAATTTAACGGCAAACCGGCAGTAAGTCCTGATGGTGAAATTGTCTATTCTTTTCCAGAATTACAGATAACTGCTACCCAAAATAATCCCAAATCAATCCCAGCTTATCTAAAGGAATTTTCCTGGAGTTTTAGTAAAGCAACTTCCTCACAAGTAATGCTCAGTGCTGGATTAGGTGTAGTAAACTTTGTCGGTGCTTTAATATTGGGAGGATTATTAGCAGATGGTGCTGTAGCCAGAGAAATCGGAGGGCTGGTTGCTTTCGTCCAAGGAATTTACTGGTTATTATTAGCTTACGGTGCTGGCTTTCTTGTAATACCTTTAGTACGATATTTTTGGGTAAAATGGCGTAATGATCAAATTAGCGATCGCAATCATCAGCGTCAAGCAAGAGCGAAGCTGATAGCTGCTGCGGACGAAAAGTTACAGCAAAAAATCAACTACGCCCATCAGTTTGCCACAAATACTGTTATCGACAAAGACAATTTAGCTTACTCTACCGAAACCGACTTAATTCAACAAGAATTAGAACGCTCCGATCAAATTGATGCAGAATGGCGCAAACGGCTTGAAGAAGGGGGTTGATGGGGGGACAAGGGGACAAGGAAAGAAATTAACTGTCAACTGTCAACTGTCAACTGTCCACTGTCCACTGTCAACTGTCCTATTTTACTTGAATCGGTGCTAAGGCTACATTTTTGTAGTAATGATTCAAAATTTGTAAATGGTTGTAGCCTTGATTGGCTAAATAACTAGCACCGTATTGACTCATTCCTAAACCATGTCCCCAACCAAGTCCATTTAATACAAAAGTACCATCTTGTTGTTTGTTGACGGTGAAGCGGGTACTATTGAGCTTAAGTGTGGTACGAACTTGTTCTCCTTTTAGCTCTTTAATACCTTTTTCACCAATAATCTGCAATTTTTTAACGCTGTTAAAAGGTGATAGTTCTACAGGTTTAATTTCTTGAATCGAGCCGATTTCAGGAAACTTTTGACTAATTTCTGTAGATGAGAAACTTTGTTGCCATTTACATCTATTACTTGTACTGCTTGTATTCAAGTCGAAGTCGGGAACTGCACGCAAGTAAGGTAAACTGTTTCCCCAGACATCTTCGACATTTTCGGTATGCCCTCCAGAACAAGCATGAAATACTGATTCAATAATTTGATTATTATGAGTTAATACTTGTCCTGCTGTTGCGTCTACTGCGGCGTAAATTTTGGGATCTTCTGCAATTACACCTTTATAAATTTGCCATTTGTCGGGAGTTCTTCCTACATCAAAAAGAGGATTGGTTTGCTGTCTCTCTCGTCTGTAAAGGGCGTAACTACGAGCGGCTATGGCTTGAGCTTTCAAAGCTTCGGGATGCCATCGAGCATCCATTTCTCCACCTAACACGCTGTAAAGATATTCTTCTAAATCAACCCAGTTGACTGCTGTTAATCCTTTTTCTGTGGGAACAACCAAAGTTCTACCACGATACCAGCGATCGCCAATATAAACAAATCCCTTTCCTTCGGGTTCAATCCAGAATAGAGCAGATGTCCATTTATCTAAAGCGACTCCACCGGGAACTGGTTGAGCGTAGTAAGCTTCTCTTCCTGGTAATTTCCCTAAAGAACGTCCGCTAATATCTTTGACAATTGCAGCGGTAGAACTACCAACTTTAACTTTGTCTACATCACGCTCAATTGCTACACGCATAATTACCGATGCTTGTGCTGGGATAATCAAAATCATCCACAACAGTACTCCGAGCCACCAATGGCGTACTTTGATCTGGGATAATATTGAAGAATCGATTAATCGGAATTTCATGCTATTTATAATAATCTTCTGAGATTTCTAAGATTTATATATGTTTGACGGACATTCAAGCGGTAGTTTCCCCGAAAATTCGGATTCCTATAGCTAGCAATAATTATTTGACACTCCCCTACCTAAAGGTGAGGGGATTCTACATTCAATGACTCGCCGTTAGACGGCAGGCTTGCGCCAACCGCCCAAGAGGGCAAATCTCCTGTAGCGTAAATTCCGGTATGACCTACCGTACTCAGTCCTAGTTTCAAAATGTTAATACTGGCGTTCAAATCTCTATCTGCCACGTAGCCGCAATGCGGACAAACATGAGTTCTAGTAGACAGAGATTTTTTCACTTTCTCGCCACAATTAGAACAGTTTTGACTTGTATTATGGGGAGGAACAGCAACAGTTACTTTCCCATATTTATGCCCAAAATATTCTAACCACAGCCGGAAAGTGTACCA
>JBHJOU010000018.1:0-3558 GCA_050329355.1 Rivularia sp. (in: cyanobacteria) | reverse complement strand
GCTTTAACTGACCCGTATTGCGTTATACATAACGTCTCCCGACGTTGGGGAGAAAACGAACCAGTCAAAACCAATGGGAGAAAGCACTAGTTAATCGCCCAAGTCCAAGCTATGGGATTTAGCGATTAAAAGAAACTGTTGAATCTTCTACAGAATTTACTTGAGCTATGCTCGTACCAGACTCATTTGTTCCGGAAGTTGCCGGAAACTGATTTTCTGGAAATCTTCTTGGTCTTCCTGGTTTACGTTTGTGTCTTTGATTGATTGATTTTTCGCTGGCTTCTGCCAGTTCTTCTGGTGTACATTTCAACAAGCGCAACGCATCCCAGTATTTTTTCGGTGTCATGGTTGGTTCGGTTCGCCCGGCTTCCCAGTTGCGAACGCTAGTTTCACTGATTGCAAGCCTGAAGGCGACTTCGGCACGGCTGAGTCCAGCACGTTCTCTCAGGACTTGCATATCCATATCTCAATGCTCCCTTTTTAAAACTCATTAATTGTATTTATTAAATCAATTGACGTAAAAATGCCAACTGAAAATTGTTTGTTAACTATAATTATTTTATAGGATATTGCATACCCGTATGACAATCTAACCATACTGCAATGTTCTACTGTCTTTTAACCACTTTTTTCGATTTTTCTCTACTAAATCTATATATAAAGATAGATGCTTTCAATCCAATTATATAGATATAAGTGAATTTTTCCGCTTCACGTCTATTTATCTGGCGATCGCGATCGGATTTATTCACCTTAATAGTTCATCAGTACTATTCGTAATTAATAATTTACTTATTATTTGTTAAAGTCTCGACGCAAAATTTTACATCGAGAGTGATAGCTTGATTGTTCTAAGATGGGTGGCTTTGTTTTTGTCGATTTATTTCAACCATCGGGCTGCATCTTTAGCATAGTAGGTTAAAATCAAATCGGCACCAGCACGTTTAAAGCTGGTTAAAGTTTCCAGTACTACCCGCTCTTCGTCAATCCAGTCATTGAGGGCTGCGGCTTTAATCATGGAGTATTCGCCGGAAACATTGTAAGCCGCAACTGGTAGATTACAAGCTTGTTTGACCTGCCAAATCACATCCATATAGGACAAAGCAGGCTTAACCATTAACATATCAGCCCCTTCGGCAATGTCCAATTCTATTTCCTTGATGGCTTCACGGGAGTTCCCGAAGTCCATTTGATAAGTTCTGCGATCGCCAAATTGTGGTGATGAATCGGCTGCATCGCGAAATGGTCCATAGTAGGAAGAAGCATATTTGGCAGCGTAGGACATAATTGGTGTATCTTGGAAGCCTGCTTCATCCAAACCTAAGCGAATAGCCTGGACAAAACCGTCCATCATTCCGGAAGGAGCAATAATATCGGCACCGGCTTTAGCTTGGGATACAGCTGTTTTTTTGAGCAATTCTAAAGTTGGGTCATTCAAAACTCTACCGCTTAAATCGCCTACTTGTAAATAACCGCAATGACCGTGACTGGTATACTCACACAAGCAAGTGTCAGCAATCACGATCAAATCTGGAACCGCTTCTTTGATAGCAGTAGCAGCTTTTTGAACGATACCGCAATCATGCCAAGCACCATTCGCTTCTACATCTTTATCTTCAGGAATCCCAAATAAAATTACAGCCGGAATTCCTAACCCGTAAACTTCCTTGGCTTCTTCAACAATTTTGTCAACAGAAAGTTGAAAAACTCCCGGCATGGATTTTACTTCTTTGGCTATACCTTCACCTGGTACAGCAAACAACGGATAAATTAAATCGCTTGTATTTAATACGGTTTCGCGTACCATGCGGCGCAATTGAGGATGGGTACGCAGACGACGGGGACGATGGGTAGGAAACATAAATTTTATACGCACTAAGGAAAACTTTTATGGACGCAATTGGAAGCGTCACAAACTGAGAACAAAATTATACTTACAAAGGGCAAACTACAAACAGCGCTTAACTGTCAAATGCCCTACTATCTGAGAGGATATAGGGCAATTTTGTATTTTACAGCTAGATGTATATATATCTTAAAAAAGGTTAAAAAAGCTATTTTGGAAATATTATTTAAATAACTATACAAATAATAGATAGGGAGTACTTTGTTCGGCAGTAGTTATATAACAGAGTATAGTGGCTTGAGAACTGTTCACTGATTTAAATTGATTTAAATTAATAGTTAACAATAATTAATTTTTTGACGTTGCTGATTGGATGTATGAAACGGGTTGATTGGAAAACTGCAACGCTTGTAGATACGCGATACTATGAGCGTCTCTACATCTAAATTCATACCCGGATTCAGCAACGCCAATTTTTTTGTACTTGCTCGCAGTCTGCTTTGATGAGCGAGGTGAATGTGTCTTTCAAACTAGAATGAAAAAATAAATATTTTTGAGGAAATAACTAAAAAGTGAGGTAGTAAGTAAAGCTAGCTAATTAGACGCAGGAAGTGTGAGGGATGCAAGTGATCAGCTTGTGTTGTGAATTTTTTACCTAATGAAAAATTTAGGTTGATTTGTGTGTGTTAATACTTAGACAGTGTGACTAAAAGACTCTAAATATGAAAGGATAGCGAAAAGGTTGCTCCGAGTCTCCTAAAACGTGAAAAAGCGCCCAAATTGTGAGTCCCCAATGGACGATAAACCATATACCTAATAGAAATCCGAGCAAACCGAAAGTAACGGTAGTTAGTAGTCCGATAATTACTCCATACAGCCAAACATTAAGGTGGAAATTGATGGCTTCTTTGGCATTGCTTTTGACAACTGGGTCTTCAGTGGTAAAAAGAATAAAAATGGGAACGGCAATAGATATTAGTATAGAACTAAAAAAAATTGCTCCGTGAGATATTGCTGATAAAAGCTTTCGCCTATCGATATCGTACATTTTTGTCTCCCTGACATTAAGCTTTTGAATTATATAACGAACCAATCACCTTGATAGTTGTCTTAAGATTAAAAGAATCGCACTTAACTACAAAAACCTAACTTTTAGATAGAATACAATCAAACGAATAACTTATGTCAACTGAACTTGAGACAGAAATTTACGAAGAAGTTGAACGCCGTCGTAATTTTGCGATTATTTCTCACCCTGATGCCGGTAAAACCACGCTGACTGAAAAGTTACTATTGTACGGAGGTGCAATTCATGAAGCGGGTTCGGTAAAAGCTCGTCGAGCGCAGCGTAAAGCGACTTCTGACTGGATGGCAATGGAACAGCAACGGGGTATTTCGATTACTTCAACAGTGTTGCAATTCGAGTACGAAAATTGCCAAATAAATTTATTAGATACTCCTGGACACCAAGATTTTAGTGAAGATACTTATCGTACTCTGAGTGCTGCCGATAATGCAGTCATGTTGATTGATGTCGCAAAAGGTTTGGAACCCCAGACGCGGAAATTATTTGAAGTTTGCAAAATGCGGGGTATTCCAATTTTCACATTTGTGAATAAACTTGACCGTCCCGGAAGAGAACCATTAGAACTTTTAGACGAAATTGAGCAAGAATTAAATTTACAGACTTATGCGGTAAACTGGCCGATTGG
>JBHJOU010000895.1:0-2711 GCA_050329355.1 Rivularia sp. (in: cyanobacteria) | reverse complement strand
TAGGTTTTCCTTTAGCACTTTGTCAATCTAAAAAGGTTTTAGACCAACTAAATGGTGGTGTAAGGTGTTTTGATTTACGCCCACGATTTAATGGCAATGATTTTTATGTCTTGCATGGTCCTGCTGATGGACCAAAGTTAACTGAGATTCTCGACGATATCAGGAGTTTTTTCAGCGTTGGAAGTAAAGAGACTGTAATTTTGCAGTTTACGCATTTTCAGGATATGGGTGGAGATATCGATAAAAGGTTTGTACAGATAGTATACGATCATCTACGCGACTATCTTGTAAGTAAAGAGTCGTTAATGACTAATCCCCATAAAAAAGAACTTTCACATTTGCGGGGGAAAATCATTATTTACTTAAATAATCATGTAATGTTCGATAATTTAATTAAAGGGAAGTATGTTGGCTTCACAAAGGATGAATTTATTTATGATGAATATGCCGATAAGGATATTTTCGATGAAATGTATAACGACCAGAAGTCAAAATTAGATGCTTACAATCAAGAAAAGCTTTTCATGCTCAATTGGACATTAACCGTCCAAACATTGAGCTTGAACTCCAAATCGGTCAAAGGTTTGACAGAAAAAATGGCTTCTCAATTGACATCAGATAAAACGAATGTTGACTTCTTTCGAGCTAATACTCATGGTAAAAAAGTGAATATTATCAACACCGACTATTTTGAATTACATAACGTTATGAAGGTATGCAAATTTGTAAACAAAAAATATTTTAATATGTAATTTATTAAAATGTGGTGTTGGGAATAAAATTATTTAAGGGGTACTTTTTACCCCTTAAAACCAGACGGGATGCCGATTATAGATGTTGAATTCATGATTGTATTTTACACTAACGTGATCGCATAATACTTTATCTCCACTGCTATCACCTTTCAAGCGCGATTTCGCTTTTCTGTTTTTCATTAAATTGAGGAAATTTGAGAAAGTGGAGTGCGACGACTAGATCGTCATACTTCACTTTTCACGAAATCATTTACGAGGTAATTAATTTTATCAAATGGATAAATTAACTGTGACAGAATCAGCTAAAAACACGAATGAATCTCAAGATATCAAATCTGAAAAGGAGGATAATCGTCTACCCTATGAAGCGCCAAAACTACGCAAGCATGGAAAGGTAAATGATACTACTACTAGTGCATATCCTAACATACCAAATTTTGATGGTTTTCCAAATTTTGCAGATTTGAGTTAGAGAATAATTTTCTAGCTCGAAAATGTTAGCAATTAACAAAATGAACACTGTAACAAAAAGGAAAAGATCATGGATCAAGATTTTCACTATTATGGCACTTACTATGCGGCAAGAGTCGGCGGTAATTATAGTCAAGAGGACGCAACTCTTATTGCCAAAGCCTCTAATTTTATTGATTTTTTGAGCAATGAAAGATATGCCGGATATTGGCATATCGTCAGTAATACTGAAAAAAGTACTGTAGGGTACGTTAGACGGAACGTCGTAACGCACCAAACCCTTATGAATGGTGCGTTACGCTGTCGCTAACACACCCTACGTGTCTTTTCAGAAATCAAATAGTATTCCTATATTAGCTTAAATGTCAAGTGCAATCGCAATTTCTTATAGCTACTGGCTTGTAGTGGGAGTGCGATCGATCTTCGTCTAATTTCAACAAAAGGCTATAATCTACATAAGCAAGAATTTTGGCATGTGAATAGTTATGTCTCAGCAATACTCAATTGAAGAAATTCCTATTAACTTAGACAAAATTATTCAAGGAGTTGAACAAGGTGAACAAATCGAAATTATTCAGCAAGGCAAACAAATTGCTGTAATTATTTCTACTACAGAATATGAAAATTTATTGAATAAAAAACCAAGTTTTTGGGAATCTGTAGAAAGATTTCGCAAAGAATATAATATAGAGGCAGCAGAAATAGATCCCGATCAAATTTTTGCTGTTGTGCGGGACAAATCAGTCGGACGTGAGGTAATTTTTTGATTCTATGCGCTTCCTCCTAGATAAGTAATCGCGCAGAATTATTTACACACAAGGATCTAGTCTGGGTAAAAGTTTCATGCCTTAAGATTGTGTAATTAATTTTGTTTAACTACTTACTAATGTCCTCTCAGAACCTCTGCGTCCCCGTCCAAATCAAGCTATTGTCAGGATGCTACAACAAAATGAAGGTGAGATTGCCACTGCCACCGTTGTATTCCACGAACTGCTATTTGGCTGTTATCGTTTACCAATCGGGTCAAATAAGCGCTTGATTATTGAAACATATTTACAATCAGAAATTAAACAGAAAATTCCCCTACTTCCATACGATATTGCTGCTGCTGAATGGTTTGCAGTCGAAAGGGCAAGACTGACAGCTATCGGTAAAACACCAGCTTATGCAGATGGACAAATTGCGGCGATCGCTCAAGCAAATAATTTGGTTTTAGTCACAAACAATGTTAGTGAT
Source organism: Rivularia sp. (in: cyanobacteria) (assembly GCA_050329355.1). Classification (GTDB taxonomy): domain Bacteria; phylum Cyanobacteriota; class Cyanobacteriia; order Cyanobacteriales; family Nostocaceae; genus Rivularia. The sequence continues at coordinate 249 of JBHJOU010000895.1, read as the reverse complement.
TATACTGATTTCCAAGATATCAAAATAGAAAACTGGTTTATAATTCAACCTGAAATTTAAACTAAACTCTGCCGATCGCATTTCTTCAATCGCGGCTGTTTCAGAAGTTAAGCGATCGCAATTTCCTGTAGCTACTGGCTTGGATGTGGAGTGCGAAGCAAGCGCGGGGTTAAGTGCGAAGCTTGCGCGACGTAAGTCGTTCGCATTTACTAATAAAGGCTTATAGCGGGAGTGCGATCGCAAGATATA
>JBHJOU010000036.1:0-6082 GCA_050329355.1 Rivularia sp. (in: cyanobacteria) | reverse complement strand
GCTTGTCTTGGGATATTAAGACAAGTTATCTGGAGTACGGAATTAGCCCATCAATTATTAGCTTTGGCAATATTTTTACTGTGTATAGAGCAAGCCAATATGGCAAATCAAGATTTACAAAAAGTCGTTGATGCTAAACAACAAGTTAAAGATGCTCGCTTGAATTATTTTCAAATAATTACTATTGTGACAATTCTCATTGAATTAATCGGCTTTTATCTAGCATCAATCTGGTTAGGATGGGGTTCAATTGTCATTTTAATCGGCTTAATTTGGTTTAACTTATTTGCTACAATAAAAATCAATAGTCCATCACAAAATATTATTCAAACTTGGAAAATCACCGAACGTCTACCAGTTTTAATTGCTGATATAGTTGGATTAATCTTAATTATTCTGTGGATATTAAAGATTGGTGATTTTGGCATATCTTTGGGGCTGTTTGCAATGACTATGCTTTACTGTAGTATTAAATTATTTTTGTTTTTTAACTCTTTAATTTATGTTGGAGAGGTATGATAGTTTAGTTAAACGATTTCCTACGGTTTATCTGGCGTTACAGAATCCGGGTATGAATTTAGATTTTGAGACGTTATGTATAACGTCTCTACAAAGGTTTCCGTTATCCATAAAATTTTATTTATACTTATTTTCAGTAACGCCGTTTATCTTATATTAAGTCCGAATAATTAATTAGTTATTATCCCTTGTTAAGAGTTCTCTATACCTGACAATTTATTAAAAAATCAAACAGGATTTCTATATAACCAGAGATAATATAATTAAACACAACATGGAATACAACCCCCAACTTTATCAAGAAATTATCAACCGCATCACCGCAAGTCTTCAACAACGAATTACTTTCGCTGAATACATGGAATTAGCACTATATCACCCAGAATATGGCTATTATTCCCAAAACGCGGCAAATCTAGGGAAAGAAGGAGATTTCTTCACCTCCGTGCATCTCGGTGCTGACTTTGGTGAAATGTTGGCAATTCAATTCGTCCAAATGTGGGAAATATTGGGTAAACCAGAACATTTTTCATTAATAGAAATGGGTGCTGGGCAAGGACATTTAGCCCTAGATATTCTTAACTATATTAAAGAACAATATCCCAACTTTCTCCAAGCATTAAAATATATAATTGTCGAAAAATCACCTGGATTAAAACAGCTTCAACAACAACGGTTAAAAAAAATTGAAATTAACTGGTGTAGCTTAGAAGAAATACCAAATAATTCTGTGATTGGATGCTTTTTTTCAAATGAATTACTAGACGCTTTCCCCGTGCATCAATTCATCTTAGAAAACGGAGAATTACGAGAAATTTATGTAACGACAAAAGCAGAACATAAAACAGGAGAATTATTTACAGAAATTGCAGATAAACCTTCTACACCCGAACTTGTTAACTATTTAAAATTGTTAGAAATTGACATTAGTAAATATCCTTCCGGATATCGTAGTGAAATTAATTTAGCCGCTTTAGAATGGTTAGGTGTAGTAGCAAACCGTTTGCAGCGCGGGTATGTGTTAACAATTGATTATGGTTATACTCAAAACCGTTACTACAATCCCAGACGGGATAAAGGAACCTTACAGTGTTACACTCGACATCATCGCCATAATGACCCCTATATTAACATTGGACAACAAGATATTACCGCTCACGTTGATTTTACAGCCCTAGAAAAAAATGGCGATCGCACTAATTTACAAAAAATTGGTTTAACCAAGCAAGGATTATTTTTGATGGCTTTAGGATTAGGTGAACGTGTAGCGAGACTATCTGAGTCAAAACAACCTTTATCTACTTTACTGCAACGGCGCGACTCATTACATCAACTTCTAGATCCTTTAGGGCTTGGTGGTTTTCATGTTTTAGTTCAAGCTAAAGGTTTACAAACAAGAGAAATATCTCAGCAACTTCAAGGGTTTATCCAACCAATGTAAGGCTAAATAAGCGTAAATCTGAAAAATTAACCTAAAAACTTCAAAAAATCAAAAAATCAAAAATCAAAAATTATTTATTTTATAATCGCGATCGTTGGTTTACCATAACAGTAATTGCAACGGTATATAAACATCACAAAGGTAATAATTATGTCTACTCATGACTTATTAATGTTAATTGGATTACTTACTCCCGGAATATTGCTTTCAGTCATAATTATGGTGACATTCGCCGCTGGAGGCTAAGAAAAAGTTAGTACCACCGGAGTTAGTACCACCGGAGTTGTAGAGTTAGGAGTTAGGAGTTAGGAGTTAGGAGTTAGGAGTTAGGAGTTAAGAGTTAGGAATTAGGATTTGTAGAGACGGGGCATATTGCTACGTCTTTACCAAAATTAGGATTTAGTAGCAACAAAGGTTAAAGCTTCAAATATTTGCCCAATACAATACTGATTTTAAACAAGTATATATTATAAGGAAGGAATTAAAAAATGAAGGTTGCATTTCTGGGTACTGGATTGATGGGACAACCCATGGCACAAAGGTTGTTAGAGAAAAATGTGCAGTTAATAGCTTACAACCGTACCCCAGAAAAATTAGAAACGATTAAAGCAGCAGGTGCCGAAATTGCCGAACATCCCCATCAAGCAATTAGTGCTGCGGACTATGTAATCCTGATGCTTACCAACACCGCAGCTATTTACACCGTCTTACTTTCCGATATGTCTTCTAGAAGTGTAGCAGGAAAACAAGTTATTCAAATGGGGACAATTACCCCTACCGAAAGTAGAGAAATTCGAGATGCAGTAGTTGCTGCTGGTGGAGATTACATCGAAGCACCAGTACTCGGCAGCATCCCCGAAGCTAAAGCTGGTAAACTAATTGTCATGGTAGGCGCACAAAAAGACCAATACAGACACAGTTTGGAACTATTGAAACATTTTGGTCCCGAACCCATATTAGTAGGCTCCGTAGGCAGCGCAGCAGCCTTAAAATTAGCTTTAAACCAATTAATTGCATCCTTAACTTCTGCATTTGGTCTTAGTTTGGGATTTATCCAAAGTCAAGGTATTAATCCAGACATATTTATGCAGATTTTACGTGAAAGTGCTGTTTATGCACCCACTTTTGATAAAAAACTACAACGCATGGTGGACGGAAATTATACTAATCCCAACTTCCCCATGAAACACTTAGTCAAAGACACAGATTATTTTATTGAAGAAGCCAAAGAAGCCGGTTTAAACGTTAGCAGTATTCAAGGAGTGCGAGAAATTCTCGATATGGCGATGAAAATGGGAATGAACAACCAAGATTATTCATCTTTGTTTGAAGCAATTAAAGCCGGGGAGTAGTAAACAGTTACCCATTACCAATTACCAATTACCCATTACCAATTACCCATTACCAATTTACAACTTTGGTAAAATCTCCGGTAATAATTGCCCTGGAACTTTGGATAAAGCTAAATTTTGTCCTTGAATTCCTAATTCATCGTGAAAACCGCGAATTGTTTTAATCATATAAGTAATCGTGCTTTGATGGGAAACTGAATCTTTATTAATTCCTGCTAAAGCTTGTAAATGATTATCTAATGCTTTTTCTAAATATTGGGAACGAATCGATTTATCTTCTGTAAAAAATTTATCCGTAGCTAACTGATAGTTTGCTAAACCCAAATTATTATGAGTTGCAAATACATCAAAACTTAAAGATACACCTGTAAGTGAATGAGCTAAAGCTAAAGCTTCATCATAAGCCTCAATACACATTTTTAAATATTTTAATTTACCTTCTTTGTCCGTTTGGGGTTGATTTGCTAAATGCCAGTAAGCAGTACCAAGGTTATTTTGTGTCGCGGCGCAAGCTGTGGGAGCGTTGGCTGGTGTACGATATTTTAATGCTTCATTATAAGCATTGATAGCTAATTGCAAGTTTTCTGCTGGCTGTTCGTATTGTGCAAGATTCCAGTAAGCTGTGCCAATATTATTTTGAATCATGCCATATTTCAAAGGTTCTTGCTCGGAATTATAATAAATAAGCGCATGGTTGTAAGCGATTACAGCTTGCTTTAAATTTGGTACAGGTTGATTATATTGCGCTAAATGCCAGTAAGCAGTACCCAAATTATTTTGACAAGCTGCATACTTTAATGGTTCCATTTCGGCAGTACGAAAACCTAGAGCCTCTGTATATGCTGTTACCGCATTTTGCCAATTCTGATCTGGATTGTGAAAACGAGCTAAATCCCCATAAGCCGTTCCTAAATTATTTTGTACTCTAGCATAAGTTTCTGCATGGGTTTCTGCTGAAATCAACTTCAACGCTAATTCGTAAAATTCAATACCTTGTTCAATATAAGCCTGACCTTCCTGAGAATTCGGTGGGGTGCGATACAACATCCAATAAAGCGTACCCAAGTCATTTAACACATCTGGTACCACAGGGGAAGAATCATCATAAGAAATTGATTCTTGATATGCCAGAATTGCTATCATTAAGTTTTCTAAAGTCGATTGTCCCTGTTCTATACGGATGCGATAAATATTTCCTAAGCGATAATAAGCAGCTCCAATATCTGCTTCATTGGCTTGTTGTGAATGTAAATTCTCAATTTCTTGCAAAATTTGCTGTACTTGCAAGTTTTGCTGTGAATCGTCAGCGATTGTAGTGCCGATGGTTGCCAATATCAACTCGGTTAACTCTTTGCTAATATGAGGCAAATCTGACGAATTGGTAATCTTACTCGAATTATTTTTCCTGATGGGTTGGGTATTTTCCTCCTGCTCCATTCCAGGAATAAATACTTCGAGTGCCGATAGGGGATTTTCTTCTTTCGGTGTCAAAGATTCTGGTAGCAATTCCAAGGAATTAAATGAATCATAACCCGTTTGTGCTAGCGGAAAATCCAAATCTTCCCCAAGCTCCAAATCCTCAAGTGGCCTTGTTAATTGTTCTTCGTCTATGAGTGGTTCTTCCACAGAGTCTAAATCAAAACTCCTTTGAGCCGAAAAACGTCGCGGCGTACTTCTAGTTTGGGTTGTTGGAGTTGGTTCCCCCGCAAACAAAAATATACCCGTCCGACAACGCCAAAACTGCGGTGCAGACTGTTCAATTGCACGTAACCACGGACGCGGAACCCATAGTAACAAGCTTGATTCTAAAAATCTGCTGTCTTTTTGACTTGACAGGTGCTGTTCTGTTAAACGTAGGTAATGTAAAAATAAACGCTGTATAGCAACAGGTTGTCTAGTTAACTGTTCCGTACCCACCATTTGAAATGACGGTATTGGCAAAGCCTTTCCCGGCACATCTTGGGAACCACCTACAACTGGTGGGGGATAACTAGTTAACCATTGATTTATTTGCGCTATGGGATTTGGATCATTTAAATTCAACCGTAAAGTGACCAATCGCGGATAAGCTGGGGTACTAGCTTCAGATTCATTACTGATAGGCTGATACAACACCTGCCCTACGGGATATGCCAAAGTTGAATGTAAACGAGCCGCCACCTGATTTCTCAAGTTTAAATCGTCACATACCGCTATGAAAATTTGTCTTCGCAAGCCCAGACTTAAAGCAAGTTTCAAGCGGTGATATACTTGCCGGTTCCAAGCTGAATTGTCCGATGTTACAGTATCCTTTAAGCTCATAGCGGCTCATCATCAGCCAAATGCAGTTTACTTTCCCTTTAGGGACAATATATAAGCAGCAACCTTCGTTGTGACTATGACTACGATTTTCAAGTAATTCTTGCATTGCTCAGGAAAAATCCGGTCTTTCAGCTTTTACGGATGGTAAAAGTTTTATTTTATACTTATCTATTTATGGTATTTTAACAAATAAAAAACCAGGCTCCTAGATAAATTGGAACCTGTTATACCAAAAATAGATAAATTTTTGTCAGAAACTTGTATTAACCAACATTAGACACCGAGAAAGCGACGAAAAATAAACCCACAATCAATGCAGCAGCCCCAATTCCTAAGACAATATAAGTGATTTGTTGCTTTTTATTCGGAGGCTCAGCGTTGTAAACCTTTGGCTCACGAGCAAAATTATTTAAACGACCGCCTTCTTCTGTGGTATATGGCATAATAATATCCTTGTTTTTCTCTCAAT
>JBHJOU010000728.1:0-4301 GCA_050329355.1 Rivularia sp. (in: cyanobacteria) | reverse complement strand
GTATCTGGTGCCTTAGTCGGTATTCCCTTACAAACTGCCATTCAAACTGAAACTCCAGCCCAAATGCGTGGTAAAGTATTTGGTCTGCAAAATAACTTAGTCAATATTGCTCTGACTTTACCTTTAGCATTAGCGGGTATTGCGGAAACTTTTTTTGGATTGCAGACAGTATTTTTAGCATTAGCTGCTATTGTTTTATGTGGTGGTCTATTCACAAGGTATAAATCTTCTTAATGATTAATCGCTATTACGATTAAGTAATAATTATTTATGACCTTGGCATGAATATCTATCTTGAATCCATCAATTACCTTGACTATTGCTTTTACTAGCATGGTAAAATTACATCGGTAATTTACACCTGTAATCATATATTCCTTAATATTTGGGATCAAATATACATCAGGCAGACGCTATACATAGGGTCTGAGTTTTTCATATAAAAACGTATAGTAATTAACAGCATGACAATGGCATAAATAAATTTATGATTTATCAGTTTTAAAAAGGTAAAAATTTGCGTTGTCAGTAATTAGGATTGAGGTATTATGATATCCACAAAGCCAGCGAGTGCAACCGTAAATCCGTATCAATCATATTCACAGAAAATCTGACCGAATAAACCCCCTTTCCAGATTACTAATCAAGAATGCGTATAGCTTGGATTGGAAAAAAAACGCCCTTTTGTGGCAATGTTACCTATAGTAGAGAAATTACAAATGGCTTGTTAGAGCAGGGACATGAAGTTAGCTTTCTTCATTTTGCCCAAACCGTATCCCAAGGCTCAAACGAGTTACATTGTCAGGAGGTACCTCTACCTTTTATCTACAAGTCCCAGGTTTATACTATTCCTACGTTTAAAGCGACTAAGGTTTTAACCGATTCGCTACGACGGATTAAACCAGACATCGTTCATGCGTCTCTGACTTTATCTCCTCTAGATTTTTTGTTACCAGAAATCTGTGAAAAGCTCGATATTCCTCTAATTGCTACTTTCCATACACCGTTTGCTGGTAAAGGGGCAAAATTAGTATCCGGAACACAGCTTTTAGCGTATCAATTGTACGCACCTTTTCTAGGTAATTATGACAGTGTAATCGTATTTTCCCAACTTCAGCGAGAATTACTCGCCCGTATGGGTGTACCGGCTGAAAATATTGCCGTGATTCCCAACGGAGTAGATGTTGATAAATATTCTCCCGGTTTCTCAGCCATCAAAGCTGAATTTAAAGCCGAACGTTTATTTATCTATCAAGGTAGACTAGCTCCAGAAAAGAACGTTGAAGCTTTACTGCGTGCTTGGAGACAAGCAGAAATGGAGCCGCAAACTAAATTACTAATAGTTGGTGATGGCCCCTTAAGAGCTAGTTTGGAGCCGTTTTATGGTCCCGAATATGGCATTATTTGGCTGGGATTCGTTGCTGATGATCATCGCCGTATCGAAATTTTACGGGGAGCCGATGTATTTATATTACCATCCTTAGTTGAAGGTTTATCTTTATCACTATTAGAAGCAATGGCTTGCGGTTTGGCTTGTCTGGCAACTGAAGTCGGTGCTGATGGAGAAGTATTACAGGATGGAGCAGGTGTAACACTTGATACGAATAGAGTGCGATCGCAATTACGCACTTTATTACCGTTGTTCCAGGATCATCCAGAGTTAGCATTGATGTTAGGGAAAAAAGCCCGACAGCGAGTACTCGAACGTTATACTCTCAGCAAGAATATAACTCAGCTAGAAAAGCTTTATGAAGAAGTCGTCAAAAGACGAAGTTTACATTTTCGTCCCCAACATACCAAAAAAGCTGTTTAACTTTGAGATGAATTCGCGATACGGTATATAGTGTGATCGACCAATAGTCCTTTTGATTGATTAATTTTAAATGTTTGTAGTTGGGCTTTACCCTTTGATTTGAGCGATAAATCCCAACTACGAACTGCCTATAACGATGTTGTGGACTATTGCGACATTTCTAGATCATTTTTCCATCCTAAACTAGTAGGTTGTTGATAAATCTTCTTTAATGTATTGACATCTCTAGGAGAAATCAGCGGTGGGTTGCTAACTTGAGAAAAGTATAGAGCGTCACCTTTATCTGTACTGTGTCCCCAAATTCCCAAAGCATGGCCAAGTTCGTGACGAGCTGCTGCTAAAAGGTATTTACCTGTTTGAGAGGGACTTAATAATATCGTAAATTCATGGTATAAAATATTGTCTTTATTAAAGATTTTATAGCGAGTTTCCGCAGATCGAGCGCGAGGAATGTTGCTTCCATTTGTAAATTTCAACGGCGGAGATTTTCGCACAATGGTAATATCTGCCGCTTCTGGGTTTTCAACTATTGTTAAAGGTAAATAATTATTCCACTCTTGTACTGTTTGTGAGACAGTATTAACCCATTCTTGCGACTGCTGATTGTTATTTCCTATTGGTGTTTCTAAATAAACCTTAACTGGAAATTGCCACCAAGTTAAATAACCATATTTAGTCGGTTTAATTTCAGTAAAATAATCACCGCTATTTGTATCATCTTTCCATTGCATCAAACTTGATGGTAAAGCATGGGGTTTTTGTTGTGGGAGAGAAGCAGCTTGAGAAATAGTATCAATCAAAGAGTTTTTTCTGTTAAGAGTTTCCCATTCCCCAACCCCTATTTTTATATCTGCTTTTAGGTATTGCGGTACTTTTGTCAAGTTAAAATTTGTAAATATAGCATTAACCTGCACGTTAGTTAAAATAACGAGCAGTATGGCGATCGCAAATCCCCAAGCTATTTTTACTTGTTTAAACAGACTTTTGGGAGTATTGATTTGTCGGTGTTTACTCATTCCTAATTAGGAAGCCAACCTGCACTTAAAACCACAGTCAAGCCGAGAAAAATTACCGTTAAAGTCCAAGTAACACGATTTAAAGTATTTTCAGCGCTCTTGGTACTACTAAAAAGTTGTGCTTGTCCACCGATAGCTCCAATTCCATCACCTTTGGGACTGTGCAGTAATACTAAAATGATTAAACCAAGCGCAGAAAATGCCCAGATGCCTTGTATTATATTTGAGAGAATCATCGTTAATAGTTAATTGTTAGTTATTGGTTTTTAGTTGTTGGTTGTTAGTTGTTGCTAAAACGAATAGCATTTAACAACCAGCAACTAACAAATTTTAACTTAATTCTTCTGGTTAATTTTTCTGCATCACCAAGTTCATGGGAGAGCGAGTTGATTTTACGTCATACTCTGTTGGCTCAAACAGGGATTTTCCAGTCATTTCTGGTGGCTGAGGAAGCTGTAAAATTTCCAAAATACTCGGAGCAATATCAGCTAACTTACCATCGCTTCTTAAGATAACATTGGTAGCGTGTCCGGGAATTCTGACTCTCTCTCCTTCGACTAAAATCAAAGGAACTGGATTTGTAGTATGAGCCGTCCAGGGATTCCCTCCCTCATCTATCATATATTCAGCATTGCCGTGATCAGCTGTAATTATAGCCGTACCTCCAAAAGAGCAGATTCCTTCTAACAAACGTCCTAAACATTTATCTACTGCTTCTAAAGCTTGGACAGTAGCTTCCATGTTACCTGTATGCCCTACCATATCTGGATTAGCATAATTAACTACTATTAAGGAATAGATTTCCTTTTTAATCGCTTTTAAAACTACATCAGTGACAGCTGATGCTGACATCATCGGTGCTTGATCGTAGGTAGCTACCATTGGAGAACTTACCATCTCCCGGTCTTCTCCTGCAAAAGGTTCTTCCAAACCTCCATTGAAAAAGTAGGTAACGTGAGCGTATTTCTCAGTTTCAGCAGTACGAAACTGGTTTAAACCATGGCTCGCAATTACTTCACCGAGAATATTGTCGAGATTCTGGGGTTTAAATGCTACCTCTACTGCTAAATCTTGCTCGTATTGGGTAAAGGTAACAAAAGATAAAGGTTTAATTTGTTGCCTTTCAAAACCATCAAAATCTGGCTTGACAAAAACCTGAGTTAATTGTCTAGCTCGATCGGGACGAAAGTTAAAAAATATCACCCCATCTCCTGCTTCTACTGCTCCAGGAGCGATTCTTACCGGAACAATAAATTCATCTGTTATTCCTTCTGCATAAGATTTTTCTACTACTTCTACGGCAGAGTATTTACTGGTTAAATCGTCTTGCGTCATTACTTTGTAAGCGCTTTGGATCCGATTCCAGCGTTTATCTCTATCCATTGCATAGTAGCGTCCGCTGACAGTTACAATGCGTCCAACTCCTATGCGATCTATATAATCTTGAATAAGTCCAATTGATTTTACAGCTT
>JBHJOU010000325.1:0-3495 GCA_050329355.1 Rivularia sp. (in: cyanobacteria) | reverse complement strand
CAATTTGCAGCAACTCCTTACAATAAACCTTTTTACGTTTCTTGCGAAGTTCGGAATAAATCAAATAGTAGCGTCAGTGCCGATTTTATCATCCACGACAATCAAGGTAAAATATATTCCCGTTTATTAGGTGGTAAAGGAATTATTATTCCCACACAATCCTTAAAATCCTAATTATTTCTCAGCGTACCTCCGCGAATACCTCCGCGAAACTTTGCGTTTATATCTTTTATTTAGTTCATTATGGAAAAAATCGCAATAATTGGCTTTTCATGTTTATTCCCCGACGCTAAAAATGCTGAAGAATTTTGGCATAATTTAATTGAACAAACAGATTCTACTTCCGAATTAAGTATTGATGAAATTGGAATAGAACCCACTATATTTTATGATCCGGAAAAAGGAAAAGCAGATAAAGTTTATTCCTTACAAGGGGGATTTGTTCGTAATTTCAAATTCGATGGATCGGGATATAATCTGCCTGCTTCATTTCTCCAAAATTTAGATGATACCTTTAAATGGTCGCTTTATGCTGCGAAGCAAGCATTGCAAAATAGTGGTTACTTGGAAAACAAATCTGTGCTTTCCAAATGTGGAGTATTATTGGGCAGTCTCTCGTTACCTACGAAGTCATCAAACCAACTGTTTGAACCGATTTATCAACAGGCATTAAAACCTGCAATCAGAGAACTTTTACAACAAGAGGACTTTGATTTAGCAACTTTACCAAACTCCGAAGAGACATCATTTTACAACGCGATGATATCGGGTTTACCTGCTGCAATCGTTTCTCAAGCTTTATCTCTTTCCCATATTCATTTTTGTCTTGATGCTGCTTGTTCTTCTCCTTTATACGCTGCGAGACTAGCATCTCATTATCTGTGGACACATAAAGCTGACTTGATGTTAGCGGGGGGTATTAGTTGTGCAGATCCGATTTTTATCCGGATGTTATTTTCCGGTATCCAAGGGTATCCAGAAAACAACGATATTAGTCGTCCTTTAGACAAATCTTCGCGGGGATTACTCACCTCAGAAGGTGTGGGAATGCTAGTCCTCAAACGCTATAGTGACGCAGTTCGAGATGGCGATCGCATTTATGCAAGTATCGTAGGTAACGGACTTTCTAATGATGGTAGGGGTAAACATTTACTCAGCCCTAACCCCAAAGGGCAAACTTTAGCTTTTGAAAAAGCTTACTCGGAAGCGCAACTCAATCCAAAAGCCATCGACTATATCGAATGTCATGCTACGGGAACCTTATTAGGAGACAGTACCGAATTTAATTCTGTCGAAACTTTCTTTGGTAAATATGGAGCAACTCCCTTATCAGGTTCAGTGAAATCGAATATCGGACATTTACTTACTGGTGCAGCTAGCGCTAGTCTGATAAAAGTACTTCTGAGTATGAATAAGGGTATCATTCCGACAACTATCAATATTACAGACCCCATCGGCTCCGAAGATAACGTAATTTCACCTAACCGTATTGTCACTAGTCCTACCAATTGGCACTCAAAAAGCGCGTCGATAAAACGTGCTGCTGTCAGCGCTTTCGGGTTGGGTGGAACTAATGCTCATACTATTTTAGAACAAAATAAAAATAATCAAACTGTAGAACCAAGTTTCCCCCTCAAACCAGTGAAAATGGCGATTGTGGGAATGGATGCTCTTTTCGGTGGTTGCGATGATTTAGATGCTTTTGAGGCCAGTATTTATCAAGGGAAACAGCATTTTATTTCTCTCCCTTCTCAAAGATGGCATGGTGTAGAAAACGAAACTGAATTACTGAAAAAATATAATTTACCCGAAGCAAAAGCACCAATAGGGGCTTATATTAGTGAATTTGAAATTGATACCATATCTAGTAAAATTCCGCCCAATGAATTAGAAAAACTCAACAAACAACAATTGTTGATGCTCAAAGTAGCTGAACGTGCTTTACAAGATGCGGGTATCAAAGAAGGGGATAATGTAGCAGTTTTAATCGCCACAGAAGCTGAATTTTCTGTTCATCAACTCCAGCAAAGATGGAATTTATCTTGGGAAATTAAAGAAGGATTAAATACTGGCGCAATATCATTATCATCTGATAAAGTTAATAAATTAGAAACAATAGTTAAAGACGGCATTCATCAAGCAGTTGATAGCAGTGAATTTGTCAGCTACCTCACTAATATTATGGCGAGTCGTATCTCCTCGCTTTGGGATTTTACGGCTCCTGTATTTACCATTTCCGCTGGAGAAAATTCTACATTCAAAGTTTTAGAAGTAGCGCAAAATTTATTAACTACCGGGGAAGCAGATGCCGTATTAGTGGGTGCTGTGGATTTAGCCGGTGGGATGGAAAATGTTTTATTACGAAGTAAAATAGCAAGTATTAATACAGGTGTAAATACTCTTTCATACGACCAGAAAGCTAATGGCTGGACAGTTGGTGAAGGTGCAGGTGCAGTAGTTTTAAAACGACATGAAGTAGCAAAACAAGAAAATAAGTGCATTTACGCGGTCATTGATGCAATTAGTTTTACGCAAAAAAATGCGACCAAAAATGATTTGCAAAGTCGTTTGGGAAATACAGACGATAATGCTGTTTATGCTGCTTGTCAACAAGCTTTTGAAACAGCAGAAATCAAACCTTCAGAAATATCTTATCTGGAAGTTTTTGCCAGCGGTATTTCCCAAGAAGATGAAGCAGAAATTAACGGTTTACTTCGGGCTTATCCAAGTGGTGCAAACAAATTAACCTGTGCTATTGGCAGCGTTAAAAGTAATATTGGTCACACCTATGTTGCTTCAGGAATTGCGAGTTTAATTAAAACAGCTTTGTGTCTCTACTATCGATATATTCCCGCAACACCAAAATGGACTGGTGTGAAAGATATTAAAAAGTGGGAAAACAGTCCTTTCTATGTTGTTCCGGAATCAAGACCGTGGTTTCTTAACCCGGAAACTAATAAAAGAATGGCAGCCATTAATAGCATTGGTATTGATGGGACTTACGCTCATTTAATCATATCAGAAGAACCTAATCAGGAAGACCGTAGCAGCAGATTTTTGCAACAAATGCCTCTTTACCTGTTTGCGATCGCAGGGAATAATCGTGATGATTTACTACAGCAAGTTGACAATTTACAAAATGTAGTAAATAACGGAACTTCCCTGAAAAAAGCTGCAATTATGGCTTTTGCTAAATACCAAAAACGCAGTCAAGAAAGCTATAATCTAGCAATTGTGGCGCGTAATGCCAAAGAATTAGCGAAAGAAAGCGAAGCAGCCATCAAAGGTGTAAATAACGCATTTGATAACGGTGAAGAATGGCAAACACCACTAGGCAGTTATTTTACAGTTAAACCGCTGGGTAAAAAAGGAGAAGTTGCATTTATCTATCCTGCTGCGGTCAATTCCTACCTCGGTATCGGTAGAAATCTCTTCCGTCTGTTTCCTAAAGTTTACGATGACATCATCCTGCAAAACTTAGACAATCGCGTTCAT
>JBHJOU010000672.1:0-3103 GCA_050329355.1 Rivularia sp. (in: cyanobacteria) | reverse complement strand
CGATGGTGCAAAAATATTTATTGAAACGGGTGCTGGTAGTGTTTGTTCTCGATGGATTGATAAAAATTTAAGCGATAAAGAACATATGACAATTTCTCTTAATCGAAGAGGTGTAGACGACCATAGTAGCATTATCAAAGCATTAGCAAAGTTAGTTAGTCATCAAGTGGATTTAGATTTATCACCGTTATATTCCACTGTAGAAGAAACTAGTAAAGCAGGTAAACTTAGCCATAAAAAAATTATATTGGGAGGTTATAGTTTTAGCGAAAGTATTTTGACAGCAGAAAACAAAAAGTTTTTTCAAAATCAAGTAGAAGTTAATCAAGAACCTCTAGAAAAAATAGATTATGTAGAAAAAACACAGCCAACATTTCCATCTGTTGAAATAGACTTACCCGATAAAATCACTCCCAAATCTCAACCAGCAAAACCTGAAGTAAATCCGATAAAAAAAGTTGCCGTACCTACCATAGAAAATCAAACAAAAATACCAAAAACTCCGGCAAATATTACTTCATATGCATCTACAGTTACAGAAAAATTAGCTTCAACTGTTAGTTTATCTAGTAATAGACAATTTCAATATAAAAAAGTAAATGCCAACAACTTAATGGTTCATAAAACTCATTCTACATTCTTGCAATCCCGCCAAGAATTCAGTCAACAATTGAGCGAAATAATTGAGCTACAAATTACTTGCGCTGAACAGTTGTTTAATAGTTAAAAATTATCAATTATCAAAGACCAATACTACTATAATTACTGAAATAAAAGCCGCAGAGACGCAGAGAGCGCAAAGGAAAGAGATAAAGAGAGATTAGTAATTATGCAGTAGAAAGGGAGTAGTTGTTCTTTGATAATTGATATCAAAATTGCCAGATACATCTAATTATTTATTGATAACTGAAAAACGTGCTAAATAAAGAAAACAATGGACTAATATTTCATGGGTCTACTTCCACTAGAAATCGAGTTTGGAAAGGTTCAGTAAGCTGTATTTCTTTTGACCCAGATGGAATGAAACAACAATTGCTGGAAATAGATAAACCTTGTTACATCGTTAAAGTAGAAGACAAAATTGGTGTAACTAATTATGGTTATTGTCCCCTCGATAATAGTCAACCAGCAGAAATAGAATTATTAATTGCAACTCCACCTATTTTTACCAAAAGCTTTGGAGACCCGAATTTTCTCGCTTTTCATAATGTAAAATATGCTTACGCAACTGGAGCAATGGCTGGGGGTATAGCCTCAGAAGAAATGGTAATTGCACTTGGTAAAGAGCGTATTTTAAGTTCCTTTGGTGCCGGTGGTTTAAGTTTAGCTCGCTTAGAAGAAGCAATTAAAATCATTCAAGCATCTTTACCCGAAGGACCATATGCTTTCAATTTAATTCACAGTCCCAACGAACCAGAAATTGAAAGAGGTGCTGTAGATTTATACTTAAAATATGGAGTAGAAACTATAGAAGCTTCCGCATTCTTAGACTTAACTCCCAATATCATCTATTATCGTGCGGCTGGATTAACTTTAAATTCAGCTAACAAAATTCAAATAAATCATAAAATAATTGCCAAAATTTCTCGTCGAGAAGTTGCGAGTAAATTTATGCAACCAGCGCCGTTAAAAATGCTCAAAGAACTGGTTGATAAAGGCTTAATTACCGAATTACAAGCAACTCTTGCAGCACAAATTCCCATTGCAGATGATATTACAGTAGAAGCCGATTCTGGAGGTCATACAGATAATCGTCCCTTAGTTTGTATCTTACCTTCTATCATTGCTTTAAAAGACGAAATTCAGGCACAATATTGTTATGAAAAACCCATCAGAGTCGGAGTAGCAGGAGGAATTTCTACTCCTCAATCAGCTTTAGCAGCTTTTATGATGGGTGCTGCATATGTCGTTACAGGTTCAATCAATCAATCTTGTGTAGAAGCCGGAACTTCCATTCATACCAAAAGATTATTAGCACAAGCTGACATTGCTGATGTGATGATGGCACCAGCGGCTGATATGTTTGAAATGGGAGTAAAATTACAAGTTCTCAAACGTGGAACGATGTTTCCTCTCAAAGCACAAAAACTATACGAAATCTACCGAAATTATAACTCCCTTGAGGAACTTCCGGCTGCGGAAAAAGATAAATTAGAAACCCAAATTTTTCGTAAAAGTATCGCTGAAATTTGGCAAGAAACTGTCGCTTATCAATCACAAAATAATCCCCATAAACTTACGAAAGCAGCGAAAAATTCTAAATACAAAATGGCTTTGATATTTCGTTGGTATTTAGGATTATCCTCGAGATGGTCTAATGCTGGTGAAAAAGGTAGAGAAGTAGATTATCAAGTATGGTGTGGTCCAGCCATGGGTAGCTTCAATGATTGGGTGCGCGGTTCTTATTTATCAGAACCAAATAATCGTAAAGTAGTTGATATTGCTAATCAATTAATGATAGGAACATCATATTTATATCGCATCCAAAGTCTCAAAATGCAAGGTCTACAATTACCTAATTTCTATTCTCAGTATCAGCCAATTAAATCTACATTAGAGATGTAAAAAAACTCCTTAATTAATTAGAAGTCGGGTTTTTCAAACAAAAACCCGACGAATTACCCCCCACGACAATATAAATCAATACGGTTCAGTTAAGGTTGCCATTTGATTGATCAATCGATCTATATTTCATTTTGTGGGAAAACCAAGAATTGGGGGATTCTCCCCCAAGCCCCCTCCAGAAAAGTCAGTCTGTTCGATCGCAATATTAATTAATTTTCTTAACTGAACTGTATTGCAATATAAATAGAAGTCGGGTTTTTCAAAAAAAACCGACTTCTCACCCCTTACATAATCGTAAATCTCAAATCAAATGAATACAAAACAATCTATTAACGCAACAGAAATTCAAACATGGTTATTATCTAACCTAGCTGAATTACTTCATATATCAGCCGAAGAAATCGACGTAACTCAACCTTTAGATAGTTACGGTTTAGACTCAACCCAAGCAATGGTAATGATTACCAAATTACAGAAAATGCTGGGATTTGAACTATCTCCAATGCTGCTTTGGCATTATCCGACAATTGAAGCACTT
>JBHJOU010000995.1:0-2207 GCA_050329355.1 Rivularia sp. (in: cyanobacteria) | reverse complement strand
CACTTTACTTATGCTACCGATACACCTTTAGATAGTGGTCAAGCCACAACTGTCTTCTTACGTAAAATACAGCCGCTGAAATTTCCTAATTTAACGACAACGAATATTACAAATTTGTTCGTTAAGACTAAAACTAGTGATGGCAAAGCACATCTGTACACTTTCAATCTAAAAAAAAGTAATAGTTTTCCCAGTTATAGTGGTTTGAGCATATCCAATCAAACTTCATTACCCGATGGAATAGAGCCGACTTTACAAGTTGGTTCTTTCAAGAGAGCAACAATTGATGATATTGAACGTGGTTTGGTTTCTGCTATCGCTAAGGGTTATACTCCACCATCTGACCCTGTTGTTATTAAGGTTAGAGAATTCATTGCACTTGCTCGAAATACTTCTGATAAATCTTTGGTTGAAGTTGCTCAAAATACACAAGTGAGTTTACCTTTATTGACTGAATTGGGATTGTTAGGAATTGAAGACAGCTTAAAAAAAACCGGGAGCTAAATCAACCTGAACCAAATAAGAAAAACTTTAAGGGGAGTGAATAAATATTATCCTGCCACATTTTATCCACGTTTAATACTTAAATTTATGGCAGAGAATTCGACACCAAATTTTAAACAACATTTTCATAAAAAAGATAATAAGCGAATTGTTTTACCAAATAAAGAAGGAAATTACAATGGTTATATTTCCAATAAAATATTTTATATATTTATTTTTATCACTTTAATGATTTATATTTATTTACATATGTATGGTTTGTATCCTCTGTGGTTAATGACTGCTATTTGGGCATCAATAAGCTTAGGAACTAAGAGTTTTATATCAAGCTTCTCTGACCAACCAAGTAATAAGAATATTCATACTCCTATTCAATCTAAAACTAACAAAGACAATATTACTGCAATGCGTCTACCGCAACGTGAAGCAGAATTACACCGCTCCTTAGAGGGAAAAGTACTACAACCCGACGGTAAGAGTGATGCTCAGAGGGGTGTTTCTGAAAAAACTTTTTATCAACTTAGTAAGCGCATCTTTCCAAATATCGTTCAAGGTGTAGCATTTCATAACCCAAAATTTCGCCACCCTTACTCAGCGGATTTTTTAGTAGTACATCCAAGTGGTTTAAGCATAGATATCGAGATTGACGAACCTTATGTAGGTAATACTAAAGAACCACACCACTGTATTGATCAAGGCAAAGATAATATTAGAAATCAATTTTTTACTAATAATAATTTACTGGTGATTCGCTTTAGTGAAAAGCAAGCTGTTAAATATCCGTATCGTTGCTGCAAAACCATAGCTAAAGTAATTGCTCAAGTTACGGGGGATTATACTTTTCTTGCTCAGTTAAAAGATGTACCATTATTACCACCCGAACCTATGTGGACTATTAAGCAAGCGAAAAAATGGGCTATTGAGAATTACCGTAAAACTTATTTAAAATAAACTAAAACCTGCCTTTGTATATAATTTAGGCTATGATTAAATTATCACTTGATTGGAGTTAAATTATGCAAGAAAATAGTCTCCAAATAAATGAAAATCTTCTCCAATAAGCCCTTGCTCTAAGTAATTATCAAAATCCTAGTGCGGTCATCGAGGCTGCTTTACATGAATATATTCAACGTCACAAGCAACTTAAAGTTACAGAACTTTTTGGCACAATTGATTACGAATCGGATTACGATTACAAACAGCAGCGACAACAAATATGAGTGTGATTGTAGATATTTAAAGCTGCTATGTTTTTAAATTACCATCAGTTTTTTGATAATGAATTTGAATAATTTACCATTGTTATTCGATAGTAAACAAACTGTTATTACAATAGAAAGTCCTATTACCGAACGATTTAAAGTACTGGGATTTATTGATGAATTAGCCCAAAATATTAGACTACCTTTATATTTTTGGAATACTGGTTATTCTCAATTACAAATTTTCAATGATTTAGGACAACTTCTACCTACCAAAAATCAATGTATATCAGGATTGAGTTGGTTATTACAACATCCCGATGTTCCAGGAGTATTTGTTTTTGAAGGTACAATTTCGCCGGATATCTTAACAGGTATGTTGTCCCAGCAAACAGAAATGATGCTGAGTAACTTAGTTTATGACCTAAATGCAAATTCTGTACCAAGGTTTCTCATATGTGTGGAAAATTATGTTGAACTTTCTCACTCGTTAGCACCTTT
>JBHJOU010000702.1:0-2094 GCA_050329355.1 Rivularia sp. (in: cyanobacteria) | reverse complement strand
TGGGGGGATGGGGAGAAAATTAAATTCGATACTCCTGGTATTCAATCTAAAATCCAAAATCCAAAATTCGATTTAACTTGCTGGTGGTAATTTAACTGTTTGATCTTCTTGAATAACTTGACGACGGGGTTTCTTGCCAAAACCATATTTTACAGTATTGAGAATCCAATGTTGAAAATTATCAATATAGGTGAACAGTACTGGTACTACTACTAAAGTTAATAATGTAGAAGTGCTAAAACCACCGATAACTGCAACACCCATTGATTGACGGACTTCTGCACCAGCACCTAGTCCTAATGCTAAGGGAAAAGTACCAGCGATTGTAGAAAGGGAAGTCATCAAAATTGGACGCAAACGGGATATACCAGCGTCAATTAAGGCTTGACGTTGTTTTTTACCTTGCTCTAAGCCCATGATTGTATAGTCTACTAAGAGAATTGAGTTTTTGGTGACAATTCCGACCAACAACACAATACCAATTAAGGCATACAACCCCAAAGCTTTTTGAGCAATCATTAACGCTAAAAGAGTACCACCCAAACACAATGGTAGAGCCACCATAATAGTAATTGGATGGAGAAAATTATTATATAGCAAAACTAAGATTGCGTAAATCATCATAATCGCTAAACCTAATGCAGTACCGAAGCGTCCGAAAATTTCCTCCATAATTTCCGCATCCCCAGCCGAACGTTGGGTTACTTCCGCAGGTAAATTTTTCATTGCTGCTAACTCGTTTACCGCTGTCAAACCGTCTCCTAAAGAGATGCCCTGTAGATTAGCTTCCACCGAAACTTGACGCATTCGATCGAAACGGTTGATAGTCGCAGCACCGCTACCAAAACGAATATCTGCAACCGCAAGTAATGGAACTAAACCACCATTTTGACTGGGAACCTGGAGATTCTTAATATTTGTAATATCTTCTCGTGCTTGGGGATCGATTTGGACTCGAATCGGAATTTGGCGATCGCTAAGATTGAATTTTGCTAAATTAGCGTCACTATCGCCGATAGTAGCGAGAGTTGCGGTACGTGCAATTGATTGTACAGTAACTCCTAAATCTGCGGCACGTTGGGGATCGGGTACTACCAAAATTTCCGGTTTCACCAAACTAGCACTAGAAGATGCTTCCACCAATCCCGCTACAGTTCGCATCTGTTTTTCTAAATCATCAGCAGCTTGTTTCAAAGCTTGGGGATTTTCACTTTGTAAAACTATAGTTAAATCCTTTCTACCACCAACTGTACCAGTACTTTGAAAACTAATTCTCGCTCCTGGAATTTGAGCAAACTGGGGACGTATTTGTTCTTCAAGCTCAGTTTGAGAAAGTTTTCGTTCTTCCTTGGGTTTTAGTCTAATAGTAAGACTTGCTGAACCAACATTTTCAGTGGATAAAACACTTTCAACCCCAGGATTTTGTGTAATTAAATTTGTTGCTTGAGTTACTACCCGTTTAGTATCAGCCAAAGTTGAACCAGGAGCTAATTCCACCGATACCGTAGAAATACCGATGTCAGCAGCATCAACCAAACCTTTGGGAATTAAAGGTACCAACATTAAGCTACCAATAAAGAAAGCCAAAGCCAGCAGTAAAGTTGTCATGCGATGCCGTAAAGCCCATCTGAGTGTAGAAGCATAAGGTTGAAAACGACGACGGGAATAACCAGTATCATTTTCAACCCCTAACTCTTGACCTTTAACCTTTGAACTTAACAAATGCGCTCCCATCATCGGTGTTACCATCCGTGCTACTGATGTGGAAAATACTGTAGCGGCGGTAACTGTCATTGCAAAAGGTTGGAAAAACTGACCGGGAATTCCCCCCATGAAGGCTACAGGTAAAAATACGGCTACGATTGTCGCTGATGTGGCAATTATCGCCAAACCCATCTCTGCTGAAGAGTCCAAAGCAGCTTGTTTGGGTTCTTTACCCATTCGCAAATGCCGTTCCATGTTTTCAATTTCCACCACGGCATCATCTACTAAGTTACCTACAGCTAATCCCAAACCTAACAGTGTCATATTGTTAAGAGTGTAACCCAAAGCAAACATCACACCGAAAGTAGGAATAATTGATAAAGGTAAAGT
>JBHJOU010000252.1:0-10981 GCA_050329355.1 Rivularia sp. (in: cyanobacteria) | reverse complement strand
ATCAAAACGCTTAGGATTTTTAACTTTCAATCCTGTTATATTCAGGGGCTAAAACCACAATGAAAAATATTTTACTTTGTACCGATGGTTCATCTTTTGCAGAAAATGTTTATAAATATGGAGCTTGGTTTGCGATTCAATTTAATGCCCAAATTAACGTTTTATTTGTCACAGATATTCGTAGTCAGAAAGTAGTTTCTACTGATAACTTAAGCGGTAGTATTGGACTTGGGGCTTCCGAACAATTGCTCCATGAATTAGTTAATTTAGAACATGAAAGAGCCAAGCTAAACAATAAACGAGCAAGATTAATTTTACAAAAAGCTGGCGAAACTCTTCAAGCTGAAGGTGTAAAAGATGTTAATTTAACTAATAAAACAGGATTTTTAGTAGATTGTTTTCATGAATTTGAAGAAAACTCCGATTTAATTGTTTTAGGAAAACGAGGAGAAGCCGCAGAATTCGCTTCTGGACATTTAGGGGCAAATGTAGACCGGATTGTGCGTAGTAGTCGTAAGCCCTGCTTAGTTACTCCCCGTGATTATAAACCAATTCAACGTATTTTAGTCGCTTATGACGGTAGTGCAAGTGGGAAAAAGATCCTGCAATTTTTAGTAGATTCTCCTTGTTTTCAAAGTTTAGAAATACATCTGCTGATAGTAGGGAAAAATAACTTAGATCAAACAGCAATTACCAGACTTAATCAAGCTAAACAATCGTTGCGAACAGCCAGAATTGAGCCAGTATTTAACCTTTTAGAAGGTGAACCCGAAAAAGTAATTTCTGATTATATCAGGCTGCAAGATATCAGTCTGTTACTAATGGGAGCTTACGGACATAATCGGATTCGTCATTTAGTGATTGGTAGTACCACCGCTCAATTACTCAGAAGTAGCAATATTCCCGTATTGCTATTCCGTTAACCTTGCCAATTCCCACTAAGTTACTCCTACCCCAATCTAAAACTACCATTCGTTGATCTCTATGAAACCTCTTTCCTCTCTCTTGAAAAGTTGCTCATGGGGGAGACCCCCAAGACCGCACTTTCCGCTGCGTTCTCTGTGTCTAGTAAGGGTTTTTTTTCAGCAATCATAAAGCCGACAAGAGAGATACTTACCTGAAAAACCCGACTTCTAAGGAAAAATAACTCAGTTAATTTACAGTGATTTAATGTATTTTTTTTATAGAGGAGAGTCTTTAATGCAAATAACTAATCAAATCCATTTTCGTAACCTCCAAGGAGATATCCTTGGGGGATTAACGGCTGCTGTAGTTGCCTTACCAATGGCATTAGCATTTGGTATCGCTTCGGGTGCGGGTGCTTCTGCGGGGTTGTGGGGAGCAATATTAGTCGGATTTTTTGCCGCTTTATTTGGTGGTACACCCAGCTTGATTTCTGAACCAACAGGTCCAATGACAGTAATTGTCACCGCAGTCATTGCCGGACTCAGAGCTAGTAATCCCGAAGGAGATTTTCTGGCAATGGCATTTACTGTGGTAATGATGGCAGGATTAGTTCAAATCCTCTTTGGGGTATTGCGATTGGGGCGGTATATTACCATGTTGCCCTACAACGTGATTTCTGGATTTATGACCGGAATTGGCGTAATTCTGATTTTTCTGCAAATAGCACCCTTCTTGGGGCAAGAAACTCCTAAAGGTGGGGTTATTGGTGTCATCCAGAATCTACCGACTCTAATTACTAATATCAGTGTTCCAGAAACTATTTTAGGGCTAATAACTTTAGGGATTCTGTTCTTTTACCCTTCTAAACTGAAAAAAGTTGTTCCCCCACAACTGATAGCTTTAGTTATTGGTACAGTAATTTCTTTGACTTTATTTAGTGGTGTAGAAATTCGGACAATTGCTACTATCGGTGAAATTACTCCCGGTTTACCTCAATTCCAGATGCCTACTTTTAGCCCTGGAAATTTACAATTAATGTTTGTGAATGCTGTAATTTTGGGTATGGTAGGTTCAATTGATTGTTTATTAACTTGTTTAGTATCTGACAGTCTCACCCGTACCGAACACAAATCCAACAAAGAATTAATCGGTCAAGGTATTGCCAATATAATTACTGGTTTGTGTGGTGGAATTGCTGGTTCTGGAGCCACAACCGCAACTGTAGTTAATATCCAAGCTGGTGGACGCACGGCATTATCTGGTATTAGTCGGGCTTTAGTGCTATTAATCGTCGTTTTGTGGGCAGCTCCCCTAACTTCTGGTATTCCTTTGGCTGTATTAGCTGCAATTGTCTTAAAAGTAGGGATTAATATTATCGATTGGGGTTTTCTCAGACGGGTTCACAAAATTTCTTGGAAAGCTGCCGGAATTGTCTATACAGTCGTATTACTCACAGTGTTTGTCGATTTAATGATTGCCGTAGCCGTCGGGGTATTTATTGCGAATATTTTGACCATCGAGCGACTCGATCAACTGCAATCCAATTCAGTAAAAGCGATTACCGATGCTGACGATCAAATTGTCCTAAATACCGAAGAAAAGCAACTTTTAGATTTAGCCAATGGACGAGTTTTACTATTCCATCTCAGTGGGCCGATGATTTTTGGTGTAGCTAAAGCCATTGAGAGAGAACATCGTGCCATTGCTAATTACGATGTTTTAATAGTCGATTTAGGTGAAGTTCCTGTTTTGGGTGTAACTTCTTCCTTAGCAATTGAAAATGCAATTCAAGAGGCTATTGATACTGGACGAGAAGTGATAGTTGTGGGAGCAACAGGAAAGGTAAAACGTCGTTTAGAAAAATTGGGTATTGCAGGGTTAATTCCTGGACACCACTGGATGGGAGATAGACTGACTGCACTCCAAGAAGGTTTAACTATAGTTCGTGAAAAACAAAATTATAATTACGAGCAACCCGACAAACCTTTTACTTCTTTATCTTAATCGAGATTTTCTCACTATTCCGTTAACGGGTGTCTGCTATTTGAGTGTTGACACCCTTCTTTTTTTTTGCAAATTCATCGCCTTTCTTCTAATTATTGTTAGGTAGGATTGAAAACGCCTTAACTATTGCAAAACCTTCTCTCTTTCTTCCTCCGCGTTCACCTTTGCGTTCCTTTGCGTTTAAAAATATATTATTATCTGAGACTCTAACTCCAAGAACTAGTATAAACCTTAACCAATAATTATGGTGAAATTTTTCTGCAAAACTATCCAACATATTACAAAATAAAGATAGATTCGCAGCAGATTTAATTTACGATTAATAGAAAAAACAACTATGACATCACTAACCTTAAATTTAGATTCCATAATCAAGCTCACCCAAGAGCAGTTTTATAAACTGTGTGAAGCAAACCCGGAATTAAAACTAGAACGCAATGCTCAAGGAGAATTAATTGTTATGCCACCAACCGGAGGAGAAACAGGAAGAAGTAACGTAAATCTAATTGTTCAAATTGGAAAATGGAATGAACAAAACCAACTTGGTGAAGTTTTTGATTCATCAACAGGATTTACATTACCATCAGGTGCCAATCGTTCTCCAGATGTTTCTTGGGTGGAAAAGTCTCGTTGGGATGCTTTAACAAAGGAAGAAAGAGAAAAATTTATTCCTCTTTGTCCTGATTTTGTCATTGAAATTATGTCACCCTCCGACAATTTGAAAAAACTGCAAAATAAGATGCAGGAATATATCGAAAATGGTTGTCGTTTGGGTTGGTTGATCAATCGCAAAAAACAGGAAGTAGAAATTTATCGTCCGGGGAAAGAAGTGGAAGTTTTAAAATTACCTCAAACTATTTCCGGAGAGGATATTTTACATGGATTTGTGCTTAATTTGCAGAACATTTGAGAATAAAATATTTCACTGTTTCTTATTATGATATATAGTTTATATAAGAATAAAAAAAAATTAAAAAATTAAAAAATTGTCATCAAAAACAAAACAACCGGGAGAGTATATCCTTAAACTAGCTAGAAAAAGAAATCTATCGGCAATAATACGTTATTTTCTGGCTGTGGGTATTTTAATAATTGCGGGATTCTTATTTAGTATTTTCGCTAACTCGTCATTAGGAATTTTATTTTTACTAGCAGGTATCAGCGGCTCATACTACTTATACCGTAGTGGGAAATATTTTCAAAAACGAGCAGGTGATGCTCAACGTGGTGCTGAAGCTGAAACTAAAGTGGCCAATTTATTACATATTTTAGAATCTCAAAAATGGCAAATTGAATATAATTTGAGAATTAAAAAATGGGGAGATGCAGATGTCGTTTTACATTCTCCTAAAGGTAATTGGTATGTAATTGATGTTAAGTCTCATGGTGGAACGAAAATATATGAAAGTGGACGTTTAAGAAAGCGTTATGGTAAAAATATTTATGATTTCAAAGAAGGAGATTTGATTGATAAAGTCAAGGGACAAGCAAGACAAGTCAAACGGTTAAAAAATGCATCCTGGGTAACTGCAATGCTTTGTTTTACTAGAGGTGGGGTGGATATTTCTGAGTCAGAAGTTAATGGTGTTTATGTGGTAAGTTCTGGTAAATTGGTAGATACTTTATTGCAGTTGGAAGAGTAATTAAAATATTATCTCAAGGCATTTTAGCAAAATCTTTATGTAGTAGTTTTTTGTAAAACTAAACGCAATGCTTATTTGATAGATTTTATCGTCAATCCAAATATCTCTATCTTTATAAATATTGACAATAAATATTTTTTCTAATTTATAGGAATATCGCAGTATTTTTATCTTGTTTATATCTTCTTCAGTTTTCTGAACATTTGCGATACGGTCAAAAATCTTGCTAAGAATGAATAATTTGAGAATTTTCAGGAAAGTAGAGTTGAGAATTGGTATTAATTCTTATAGATAATACAATTTATTAGTTATTAAACCGTGTAAATACATAGATAAACTTATAATATATCATAGTTAAGATTTCGGCGTTGCTAACAGGAGAACAAAGTGTCTAATAGTTTATTAGAAGATATCAAAGTTATTGGTGAATCCAAAAACCCTGAATGGATAGCAGAAAAACTGCAACAGATGCAAGACTCCAGCATCAGTAACATTATGGGGGATAATCTAGAAAGAGGTAGTAAAAGTATTGGGGATTTTTTCCATTTTCTTAATTTAATCCAAGACCAACCTTGGATGTATGCTACACACAAATTTGGTTACATAGCTCCTCGGAAGTCAGCTTCAATGGAGCCTTTACCTATTCAACATCCCAGTGCAATTACTGCCGATAATAGTCTCAAAAATAGCCGTATTAATATCCGTTTAGACCGTTTGCATATTGAAAAGTATCCTGGTGCGGGTACACATAATGTGATGGTAACTTTTGCTGCTCGCAATCAAGTAGCCGACACCCAAGAATCCATCAGTTTTAGCCAAACTTATCGGGTAAAAGAAGGAAATTCGGCTGGTATTGCTGGCTATCCTGTATTTATAGGTTTAAACGTCGGTTTACAGGGAGTAGCTTTTGAATGCTCGACGGTGAATGTCAAAAATGAACAAGACAAAGCAATATTAACAGCCTTAGAATCTTCACCATTTCAAAGTGGACTCAAATTATTGAAAACTACTCAACCAGCCATTGCACCTTTTACAGAAATTACTCTAGGTGTTGTAAAAATGTTAGCGGAACATCATGAAAATGTTGCAGTACAAAAATTTTACCTGGGATTAGATTTTGAAAATTCCGCAATGGGGTGTCGTCTTGCTGAAGGCAATTATATTGCAGTACAGGTTGATGATGAAACGATAATTGATTGGCATAAATGGATTTATAAGCCGGATATAGGTGTAATTGTACATAAAGGTGATAATCATGAAACCCTTGCTTATAACTATGTAATTTTCCGCGTTAGTCGCTATGAAGAATCATAATTTAGCAGAGTTAAATAAATATGAGCAAAAAATATGAGCAATAATTTTAATAAATTTAATCACGGCTATGCATTATTAATTGGAGTCGGAGAATCAGCTTATAAACCTTGGTCTTTACCAGTCACAGTCAAAGATACACAAGCAATTTATGCGGCTTTAATTGATTCAGAATTATGTGCTTATCCCGATAATAAACAGCATATTCGAGTGTTGAATAATCAAGATGCAACGAAAGCAAATATTTTAGATGGATTGAATTGGTTAAAAGAAAAAACTATTCCTGATTCTGAAGCTACTATATTTATTTACTATTCCGGACATGGTGGTGTAAATGAAAAAACAAACAATTATTATTTGTTACAACATGATGTGAATCCCATGAAGCGAGAAAAATCTGCATTATCCGCAGAAACTTTTACTCAAGCATTGAGACAAATTGAAGCGGAACGTTTATTAGTTGTAATTGATAGCTGTCATGCAGCAGGAATGGCAACTTCTAAAGCAGATTTAGAACTTGATGAAGATTTTGAGGATTTTATTAGAGTTGCACCACCTAAAGGCTTAATTAATGAACTTGCAAAAGGTAAAGGTAGAGTCGTTTTTACTTCTTCTAGAGGTGAGCAAAAATCTTGGATAAAAGATGAATCAAGCAGCATCTACACTTATCATTTTCTAGAAGCTTTGCAAGGTGCTGGAAACAAACCGGGTGATACAGAAGTGCGGATTTCTAATATTATGAATCATTTGGGTAAAGCTGTTCCCGAAAGTGCGAAAAAAATCAATCAAGAACAAATTCCTCAAAATGATACATCCGGAGAAGATTTTGTCATAGCTAAATTGCGGGGTGGAAAAGGTTTACCGGATAAAGGTTGGGATGAGGTTAAAACTGAAGCTATACAAAAGATAAATAAAATTGCTGATGTGATAAATCAGCATGGAAAATTTATTACTAATATCAATGAAGCTCAGGGAATTCACATTGGTGATGTTTATTACAAGTGATTGCTGCAAAGTTACGAGGATTCAAAATGCCTAATCCAGATGAAATTAAGATTATTTTGGAAAAACTTGCAGCAGGTACTGTTACCGATGAAGAAATTAAAGCTATTTCCAAAGGTTGGGAAGGTAACGAAACAATAACAGTACAAGTTGCTAAGTACATTAACAATTTTAGTCAGGTTGAGAACAGTCAGTTTGGTGATAGTTTCACGAATAATAAAGCCAACCAATCTAAAGAACTAGAGCAAAGCCAGTTTTCAATTAATCAGTTAGTACAGCAAGTGCGTCTACGTTTTCATGATGACATCCAACGCTTACATGGTACGATGCCCCTGTTAGGTGTTGACCATTGGGTAGACTTAGGTGAATTATTTGTAGATGTAAATATCTTTGAGCAAATCAGTAGCAACCGTAAATCGGAACTAGATGAACTGTGGCAAGATTTTAACGCTTGTATTGATAAAAATTCTAATTATCGCAGTTTGGAGCGAATTGGCTTAGGAAAACATCAAAAACGAGTATCTGGTTCAGAGGTGTTAGCTAAAGACAGCAATTTGATGGTTGTAGGAAAACCTGGTTCGGGTAAAACCACTTATTTACAGCATATTGTTACTGAATGTAATCAAGGAAGATTGCAAGCAGATAAAATTCCAGTATTAATCAAGCTACGGCAATTTGTTAATGATGGACGTAGGTTTGAATACAACTTAAAGGATTATCTTACTCAACAATGGCGACTTTCTGAAGCTGAGATCGAATTATTGCTGAGTCAAGGTAAAGTTTTGATTTTGCTTGATGGTTTGGATGAAATGGTAGGAGAAGATGGAAATGAAATTGTTAAAAAAACTAAGCAATTTGCTCGTACCTATCCACAGAATAAGTTGATAATTACCTGTCGAACGCAAAGCCAAGAATCCAAATTTGAGCGTTTTGATTATGTAGAAATTGCAGACTTTAATGAGGTGCAGGTAAAAGCATTTGCAAAACACTGGTTTAATACTGTTTGTTCTAGTAAAAGTGAAGCACAAGAAAAAGTAAAGGAATTTTTAGAAAAGCTGTACTTAGACGAAAATAAGCAGATTCGAGAATTAGCTATTACACCAATTTTGCTTACTTTAACTTGTGCAGTCTTTTATCAAACTAGAAAATTTTACTCAAAGCGTTCCAAGCTCTACGAAGAAGGATTAGAGTTACTACTAGAAAATTGGGATAAGTCACGAGAAATTGAGAGGGATGAGATTTATCGAGATTTATCTGTAGAACGAAAGCAAGAACTTTTAAGTTATTTAGCGGTGAATAAGTTTGAAAAACAGCAATATGTATTGTTTGAGCAAGAAGAAATTGAAGGATATATCGCCGAGTTTTTAGATATTTCGCTGCGGGAAAGTCGAGTAGTATTAAAGGCTATTGAAGCGCAACATGGTTTGTTAATTGAAAGAGCGCGCAAGGTTTGGTCTTTTTCGCATTTGACGTTTCAGGAATATTTCGTCGCAAAGTGGTTTGTAAAATCGGGCGACATCACAAATTTAGCAATTAATGTAACTAAAAAATACTGGAGGGAAGTATTTTTAATCATAGTAGAACTACTCTACAACGTAGATGATTTACTACCAAGTATGAAAGTTGTGATTGATAACCTTATCGAAAAATATTCTAATATAAATGATTACTTAATTTGGCTTAATAATAAAGTTGAGTCTATTGAAGCATCTTTTAAAACAATCGCTGTAAAAGCTTTATTATTAGCATTTAGTCATGATTTAGAAAATAATCCAACCGAGCATTTATTTACAAAAATTGATTCACATCTGAATAATCAATACCTATCACTATATGAATTGATTTATGGGTTTTTCGCACGTCCTAATAATTATACTTATGAGTTTGTATTAGTTTTGATAATCAATAGATTGACTAATAGCAGCTTTAGCCCATTCTTATCAAATTTTAATTTGTCTAATAAAGATTGGTATCCAGACGAGAAATCACTATTTAATTTTTATAGCATTTCATGCTATTCAAGTAAGTGCTATTCCAGGTAAATCTGCAACATAAGCTGAGTAATTATTGGTTACTTTTTCAATTACAATTGCATAACGCATTATTTTTCTTCCTCTTCTGTGGTTTCTTCTGTTTCTTCACTTTTTGTATCTGTTTTTAATTGAGCTTGCTTCAAATATTTCTAAATCTTACTTTCCAAACGTGGGTCATCTTCGGGTGGATGCCAACCACCTTTTAACCACAACCGACGTGCTTTAACAATTGAACCATCGTTATGGCGATCATCATTCAAATCTAAACGATTGCAAGTTGCTCTTCCCGTTTCTGTGACACCAATAATTCTCAAACAATCTGCCGACCAGATGAAATGGTCTGACCATCTTTGCTTACGGGGGTTAAAAATTAGAATATTTTTCCCAGTTTCTGGGTCAATGCCAGTTGTAAAATTGTAGCGATAGCCATTACAACGTTGACATGCTAATGCTAAATTATCAGGTTTATCCGACGAATTCGGAAACGATTGGGGAATAATATGGTCTATGGCAAACAAAGCCGCACTTGCTTCTTCCAAAGCGTGACAATATTCACATAAAAATTTTGCCCTTTCCCTAACTAATTTTCGGGTTGCATCATTCACCGTCATGATTGAGCAATAACTTTCGCATTGAGTAAAGTAAAAATGCGATCAAGTTCCAATATTCCCGTTAATTCAGCTTCTTCTTCCTCCGTCAGCATCTGGTTTTTTTTCTTCTCGTTAAGGTGATCGAGCCGTGATTGTAACTCTAAGGTAAATTTGAATAAATATAAATCTCTAACTTTGCTAATTTGGATGCCAGATTCTACCCAGAATGAGGGTTGAACCATCATTTGAGTAATCATGGTAGTTTTTGATTTGGTTCGGTGTATGGTCGTATTCTAGCAAAGAATATTAAATTTTCACCGCATCCTCTGAACTCGACTTTATCCATTTTTAGGAAACTGCAAGACGGGAGTTTTAGTTTTTGGAATTGAGCGTAAATCAGTGAGATGGAAAAAGTATTTGCTAAAAAACCAGGATTTTTGCCGCATAAGGAAAGTCAAGTTCTTAATTTTGGATAAATTCAATTTTAGTTATGATTAGCCAGATTATTTCAATTAATAGATAAATAATTAAGATAATTTCAGATAATTTAAAGGTAATTTAATGCAATATAATAATTACAATCAAGAAAGATTAGAAAATAGATTTTATCTTTTTATCGCGGATATTAGCAAAACATAATGAATGAAAACATTAAACCAACAGACTTAAATTGCTGCTTTATTTCCGGACCTGTTCATTCTCCCATATTACTACGTGCAATCCAAAGTTGGAATATTCCCACATACATACAGCCACCAACACCTGCTCTACCACAAACAATTAATATTCTTAACGATGCGGAAGCAGCGTCTTCTATTCAAGATAAAAACGCAGTAGTCATCATGAACTGGGAAGCAAGTCTCTCTTTTATTCTTGAAAATCTTCCCCAGCAACGCTTAAATCAAGTTAATACATTCAAAAATAAAGCGACTTTTCGCAAGCTAATTAAAGAGTTCTATCCAGACTTATTTTATGTAGAACTTACAAGAGAAACTCTACCAGATTTTCGGTTTCCTAAGCAAGTTAATACAGTAGTACTTAAGCCCAGTTTGGGAACAGCTTCTATAGGTATTCACATCGTACACGGACAAAAAGAGTGGTTAAAAGCGGTAGATTCGGTTCTTAAAGATATCGATATAGCTAAAGAACACATGAATCCGGCAATGTTAAATGACTCTTGTTTCCTTGTAGAAGAATTCATTGATGGGGATGAATTTGCTTGCGATGGTTTTTGGAATGCTCACGGAAAAACGGTAATAACTGGCATTTATCAGCATCCTTTCGCATCAAATTCGGATGTAAGCGACACGGTGTATTATACATCTACAAAAGTAGTTGCTCAGACAATAGAACCGACAATACAGATACTAGAACATATTGGAAATAAGCTGCAAATGCGTCGCTTCCCGTTTCATTTTGAGTTTAAATTTAGTAACGGTAATCTTTTCCCTATTGAATTAAATCCGTTGCGTTTTGGACAAGTTGCTCTTCC
>JBHJOU010000352.1:0-4565 GCA_050329355.1 Rivularia sp. (in: cyanobacteria) | reverse complement strand
ATATCTTCAACTTGTTTTTTGAATTTTTCATCATTCATCACCCCGAATTTAACGAAGGTTGCTAAATCCTTCCAAGCGTAAATGTACTGCTCGCGGTCGTCGCGGTACAGTTCTTTGAGCCGGTCGCCGACTTTTTTGGCAACATAATCGCCGATTCTTTTGACAGTGCGATCGCCTTGCAATGCACTACGGGATACGTTAAGGGGAATGTCGGTACTATCGATTACACCCCGCATGGGTAACAAAAATTGAGGGATAATTTCTTCGCAGTTGTCGCTGACAAATACTTGATTGCAAAATAATTTGATTTGTCCTCTACTCACGTCAACATCTGGCTTGAGTTTGGGAAAATAGAGAATACCATTAACAATGAAGGGATAATCGGTATTCAAATGTACCCAAAGTAGCGGTTCTTCTTCAAAAGGATACAGGTAGCGGTAGAATTCTAGGTAATCTTCTTTGGTCAAATTACTGGCAGATTCGCGCCACGGTGCTTTTTGTCGATTTAATACCTCACCATCAAGTTTGATGGGTACGGGCATAAAATCACAATAAGTCTTGACAAGATTCTTAATTCGTGCAGCTTCAACAAATTCTTCTTCCTCTTCCATGAGGTGAAGAATAATCGTAGTACCGCGAGTGGTGCGAGATGATTCTTCTAAAGTGAATTTTGGAGAACCATCACAACTCCAGTGAACTGCTTCTGCTCCATCTTTATAAGATAAAGTATCAATTTCCACATGATTAGCCACCATGAAGGAAGAGTAAAAACCCAGTCCAAAATGACCGATAATTGGTTGGTCAGATGCACCTTTGTACTTCTGAACAAATTCTTCAGCGCTAGAGAAAGCAACCTGGTTGATATATTTCTTGATTTCTTCAGCCGTCATACCGATACCATTATCGGTAATAGAAAGAGTTTTCTTGTCTTTATCTACAGCAATTTGAATTTCCGATTCACCGATTTCTCCCGAAAATTCTCCAGAGCGAGCCACCATTTGCAGCTTTTGGATAGCATCAACAGCATTTGATACCAGTTCCCGTAAAAAGATTTGATGGTCAGAATAAAGAGATTTCTTGATAATCGGGAAAATATTCTCAGTATGGATACTGATAGTACCTTGTTCTAACATAATTTAGTCGCAGCAAATACAAATATTTTAATCACTAATTGGGAAATAAACCCCAACACCCCACTTTACCGGAAAGCAAAGTAGGTTTATTATCAATCTGGATTTTAAATGCTTGATTAGATTAACTGCACTTGATTTTGTGGATTGTTTGCCCTATAGAGATGATTCGGATTTCCCTACCGTTGGTTTTGCTGGAAACCCGTCAATCCTGTAGAGACGTGATATATCACGTCTCTACATTAGATTCGGTAGACACCAGAAGTCGGGTTTCTCGAAGAAACCCGACTTCTCTGCTCTAAAAGAAAATTTTCAACGCAGCAATTATGATTAGTCGTTGATTTTTCAGAATTTTAGGATTATTTATCATCCAATTCCACCAAAAATATACAGCAGTAAGAGTTTGGCGCTGTTGTAGTGGTGCTTCAATAGCTTTAAATGTTAGGTATTGATAAAGATGTGAAAGACTTTGTTTTTTCAAATGCTGTAATTTCTGGGCTTTGGGATAACTAAAACCACGTTCAATGACTTTTAAAGATGCAGCTTCTTGTCTTTTCAAATTAGTAGACATGGAAGTTGTTGATATTCGATATAAAATTTGCGGTTTTTCTACACAAACAAATTCATAATTAGCCGCAAGACGCAACCACATATCTTTATCTTCTGCTGCGGCAAGTGATTCATCAAAACCACCAACTTTTTCTAAAGCATTTTGACGAATTAAAGGATTAGAACCATTTTCTAAAAAGTTTGTGATTAAAAGTTGACTAAAAGCATCACCATTAACTTTAATTCTTCTTCCCGACTTAATAAATTTACTAGATTCATCAATATAATCAGTCCAACTATAAGCTACAGCAGCTTGCGGATTTAATTGTAAAGCTTGCCATTGTAATTCTAATTTATCAGGAGTCCATAAATCATCAGCATCGATAAAAGAAATATATTCCCCCTTCGCTTGAGAAATGCCCCGATTACGACTCGCTGATAAACCTCCATTTGGGTAGGAAAATATTTTTATCCGGGAATCCAAAATATTTTCCACAATTTCTAAAGTTGTATCTGTAGAGCCATCATTAATAATAATAATTTCGATATTACTAAAAGTTTGATTTAATATTGATTTTATTGTTTCTTCAATAGTTCTTTCTCCATTAAAAACAGGAACTATTACAGAGATAGACATTTTGTTAAATTCCTTTTA
This sequence comes from Rivularia sp. (in: cyanobacteria), assembly GCA_050329355.1. Lineage (GTDB taxonomy): Bacteria > Cyanobacteriota > Cyanobacteriia > Cyanobacteriales > Nostocaceae > Rivularia. Next base: position 2,231 of record JBHJOU010000352.1, on the reverse strand, counting down.
TGTATAAAAATTAAAATTGTTATGTTCGCCTTATCAATATTTTTCCGGCGGTTGAAACCGCGATTACACGCCGCATTGTCCACCTATGCGCTAAGACGCAAGCTACGCTAACGTGGGCTAATATCAATATTTTATTTCTTAACCCACGTAGGTGGATTTCGTTTGTGTATGTAGCTGCTTCCTTCTCGCTCTAAAATTAGCTTTCACCCGTAGAGTACGGTTCATCTCTATGAAATTTCTTCCCTCTCTCTTGAAAAGTTGCTCATGGGGGAGACCCCCAAGACCGCACTTTCCGCTGTGTTCTCTGCGTCTCTGCGGTTTTTTCCCGTAATCTTTTACCCCAAAAGAAGTAATCTCAACTTATTTTTTCATATCCCAAAAAAGTGCTGGTATTTGACAAACGCGGAAGTTTTTTAAACAGCACATTTGCCCAATTAGAAGGTAAAATCACCATCACAATCAATTTAAAAATAGCTTTAAAAATAATCGGTTTAAACAAAAGACTCATATCTGTTCTTATCGCAGTTAATAAAAATCTCACTGCAACTTTACCTTGCTGTTTTCCTGGTGGTGCTGCGAGAACTTTATAACAAAGATATTTGTAAAGATTACCGATTGCTTTAGGTTTAAGATGTTGATATTGTTTGGCTTGTTCGCGAGTAAAAGCACGTTGAATAACTTCTAAATTTGATTTTTCCAATCCTAATACATTAGATGACATAGAATTTTGTCGAATTCTATATAAAATTTGTGCTTTCGGTACACAAACAAAATCAGTTATAGCTGATAATTTTAACCACATATCGGTATCTTGAGCGTTGGTTAATATTTCATCAAAACCATTAACTTTCATCAAAATTTCTCTACGAATCATTACATTAGAACCGTTACCGATAAAGTCATCTAGTAAGAATTTTGCATAAACATCTCCAGTCCAATTAACGTGAGATGTTTTACGCAGAAACTTACCATTTTCATCGATACAATTTGTCCAACTATAAGCAACTCCAGCTTGAGAATTTGATTGCAAAGCTGTATATTGGGCTGCTAATTTATCAGTTGTCCATAAATCATCTGCATCTAAAAAAGTAATATAGTCACCTGTTGCATGATTAATTCCCCGATTGCGATTGACTGCAACATTGGCTTCTGGATAGGAAAATATTTTGATTCTCTCGTCTTTGAATTGAGAAATAATCGAAAGAGTTTTATCTATAGAATTGGCGTTAATAATAATTAATTCAAGATTAGTAAAACTTTGATTTAAAACAGATTCAATTGTTTCTTGAATTGTTTTTTCTGCATTATATGCTGGTATAATTACAGATATAAGATTGGTTGACATATCAATTATCTGAATAAATAGATCGAACCTCACCCTGCCTCCGGCACCCCTCTCCTTGCTAAGGAGAGGGGTAAGAGGTTCTGTTGATCGCAGAATTGGTACCGCGCAAATTCTTCTCCGGCACCCCTCTCCTTATTAAGGGGGGAGAGGTTCTGTTGCTCGCAGAATTGGCACCGCGCAAATTCTTCTCCGGCACCCCTCTCCTTGCTAAGGAGAGGGGATGGGGGTGAGGTTATTGATATGCTAAGCTCGCGTTTCTAAAAATAGCCTCAGTATATTTTCGTTATATTTTCGTTAAATTAATGATTTGCATCCGCCATAGATAAAAAGGACTAATTAAAGTTGCTATTAAACGTTGCATTTCACAAGCTACAACAACATCTTTACTTAACACTTTTCTATAACGAATAAAGTGTAATACAGTTTTGCGAAAATCGTTAATTAAGTAAACACAAAAAGCAAAAGGTCTTTGCCACCAATCAAGCATTAACATTCTTAAATGAAAGCGTCCCAAACCAATAATTCTCATTAACCCAATCAGATATTTTTCTTCTAATCGTGAAGATGGAATTATATGTTCAATTTCCATTTCGGGATTATACCAAATTTCCCATCCTGCTTTATAAATATATAATAATGCTTCGGCATCTTGTCCGGTGGGCATCCAACTTTTTTTAGTTCTACCTATCAATAATAATTTAGTAGGAACGTATTTTTGCCAAACATCTCGACGTACTACTAATCCCGCACCAGGGGGAAGTCCCTTTTTTCGAGGTTCGTACATTAAAGGTTCTGAACCTCTATCAACTAATGCTAAATAAAAAGTAATTGGTTTAAGTTCTTCTGGTGGATTGGTTTCAAAAACACCATGAATTCTACTGCTAAA
>JBHJOU010000802.1:0-4083 GCA_050329355.1 Rivularia sp. (in: cyanobacteria) | reverse complement strand
TGGGAAGCTTGGCTTGGTAGAGGTAGTGCGGCAGAAAAATCCCAGAATTTTGATTCTCAATTGAGTTTATCTAGTCCCGTTGCCCAAAGCAATTCGGCTTTGAATGCACGGGGTGAACAAGGTAAATTAGCCAGCTATTTAGAAGCTTTAAAATATGTCAGTGACGATACTCAGCCAGAAGGTTGGGGTAGATTACATTTAGCAATCGGTAATTGTTATTACGATATTGGTAAAAGATATTTTACTCCCCGCGATTATTGGTATGAAGCAGTAGATGAGTATAATCAAGCATTGGTGACAATTACCGCAGATGCAAATCCCGAACTGCATTTAGAAGTATTACAAAACTTCATTAAAGTTTTGGTTGGTTTAAGAGAAACTAAGCAAGCTCAGGAGTTGCATCAATACAGCACTGATTTCTTGCAAGAATTGTTAACTCAATCAAATCGTAGCGATGAAAATAGAAAGCAATTAACTCTGAAAAATATTGGTTTTGAACAGTTAGCGGTTGAAATTGCGATTCAGTACGGTGAAATCGTCCAAGGCTTAGAAATTGCCGAACATGGTAAAAATGCTTGTTTAACTTGGCTGCTGTACGGTTGGACGGACAAGATTAACTCACCAAATTACAGTTCAATTTTACAGCTACTCAATCCCACAACCGCCGCAATTTACTGGCATATCAGTCCATCAAGTTTACGTACCTTTATCATTAAGCCCAACGCTCCCGAACCGATTCCCGTATTTACACCAATGCTGAATGTAGCACCTGGTGAATATCCTTTACCCGAAGCAATTAATCGGTTGGTAGAATTTGCCGATTGGTTGGAAGAATGGAATCGGGAATATACTGACTATCGCCGCGAAAACAGGGATAAACAAAGTAAAATTAATCATTCCTGGCGTAGGGATATGGAACAGCGGATGGAGCAACTCCGAGAAATACTGTGTATCGGTAGTATCGAACAGGAACTTCAAGGAATTAGTAATATTATTTTAATTCCTCACCGCGATTTACATAAATTTCCTTTACACGGGTTATTTTCCGCAAAATTTGCCATCAGCTATTTACCCAGCTTGCAAATCGGATTAAATTTGCAACAACAAAAACATTCTACGAGTAAATATTCTCCAAAATTACTGAGTGTAGAACATCCTGACACTAAAGATTATCCTCCCTTTAAATCTGCCAAATTAGCGGCTTTAGCTATTAGTCAAATTTTCCCTAATCCCCATCGCATTCAGGGGATAGAAGCAACAAAACCACAAGTAGAAAATGCTTTAGCAGGAAATTATAATATATTTAATTTTTACGGTTATGCAAACGATAAGGCTAATTCCTCAATTTCGGAAATCTTATTAGCTTGGGAAGACAAAATTACCCTAGATGAAATTTGTAAAAAACCACTTAATCGTTATAATTTGTTTACGCTGTCAGCTTGTGAAATTGCGGTAAACAAGCAACAAATTACCACTGAATATGCAGGCTTAACCAGTGGTTTATTGAGTCAAGGAGTTAACCACGTAATAAGTAGTTTATGGAGAGTAGAATCAACCGCTAACGCTTTAGTAATCATCGAATTTTATCGTAGATTACAATCGGGTAAAACATCGGTAATTGCCTTAAAAGAAGCAGTGGAATGGTTGAGAGAATTGACAGCAGGAGAACTGACACACTGGTATGAAAGTCTGTTGAATCAACTTCCTCCCGAAGGATTAAGAATGAAAGCGCAACTCGCGACACAATTATATAGAACCAGTCAAATGGAAGCTGAGACAAAATTGTATAGTCATCCTTATTATTGGGCTGCGTTTGTGATTGGGGGAGTTAGCAATTATTAATGTTCATTGTAGGGTGTGTAACGGCACGGGTAAATATTATTTAAAGATTACTATTTTAATAATGCCGTAACGCACCGTCGGATATTAGGTTATTAATAAGTTAGGTAAATCGTACCAGAAAAAAAATTGATTATTTCGTAAATTCCTATTCCGCCGACGGTTGTAAACCCTCGTCTAATAGCGAAAGTCCTTTAAAGAGGACTGAATAAAAATGGTTTCTTCTTGATAACTAAAACAATTGACTTAAAAGTTCATCACGAGTTAAATCGAAATGCTCTGCAACGTCACGTAATATAGCGTTTAAAGTTCCGACTTTTAGTGGATTATGTGCCGGAACTGTAATATGGTGTTCGCCATTAAGCTGAGTTGTAAGACGAATATGACTCCCAGTCTGCCTATCAACCATATAATCAAAACGTGTTAATGCTTTAGCTAAATCCTCACCTGATAAATCTCGCGGTAATTTCACGAAGCAATGACCTCATCTCGAACAAAATGCAATCTAATTACTTTAGGACGATTCATTTCATCGGGAAAATGACAGCGAACTGCATCACGTACCATGTCTTTCAAACTAGCTATATCTTCGGCTTGGGTAAAAATAGATTCTCCCAGGGCTTTAGCTGTGTAACCACCCTCTAAGTCTTCTTCAATTAAAAATACTATTTCAGTTGCAATATTATTCACTGATTTTTTTGTTTAACCCATTAAATATTTTATAATAATATATTTATCCAACTACAAACCAAAAAAAGTCTTAGCAACCCCGAAGTAAGGAAGAAGTTCCTGCAACACAGGTTGAATATTTCCCCACAAAGTCTTGCTAGATTCCACCGTTTTACTAGCAGTTTCTATGGTTTGCGCCATGCGTTTAAGATTTCCTGCTGCTAACTGTTTATCCGGTTCACTTGCTTGAGTTTCTTCCTTTGCTGCACCTAAATATCTCAGCGATTTTTCTTTATCAGCTTCAGGTAATTCTGGTGTTGAATTTACTAACTGTTCAATTCGTGCCAGCATTTGGATAACATCGGCTTGGGTTAATTGTTTTTCATCGGATTGAGTAACATTAGCTTCCATCTGCTGGTTGCTGTTATCTCTGGCTACTTGTAAATTACTCCTATCAACATTACCGAAGCTGATATTTTGCGAATCTCCATTAGGATTATTTGTCATTGTTCTTACCTGTTCTATTTGTGTATGTGAATAAAAACTGGGACGTTCTAAAGCCGTCATCACCATATTTGTTAAACGGCTAATTTGATTATTTTTTTCTGCTAAAAGTAATTGAATTTCCCTTTCTGGTAAACCTTTAATTTGATTATAAGTATCAAAATATTCTCCGCTTAATTGAGATTTATCGGCTGATGCTGCGGTTTTAGCGCGGAGTAAAAATTTATCATCTCCCCGTTTCTCCATTGCCACAATTTCTAATTCTGCATCGGGATTGTTTTCTGCTAATTCTTTAAATGATATAGCTATAGCGCGGGGGTCAACGCCTTGGTTATGATAAAGATCGAGGGTGTCAAATATTGGCTGGATAAAATCAGCGAAATCCCCATCTGTAAATACTTCGGCGTTGTTATCTGGTTTGCGTAAGGGATTAGGGTTTTCTTTAGTAGGAAAGCGCATGTACACGTACTCGCACTTCACCCCACGAAAGTTGGTTTCATGGGTAATATTCCAATCTTGAATATATGTTCCTGTAAGCGTTGCTCCGGTAAAATCGGTATTATCTAATTGTGTTTGTTTTAATATAGCTCTGGATAAATCCGCATCTTGCAAACAAGCTTCGCTCAAATCTGTACCGATGAAACTTGCATCTGTTAATAAAGTTGCTTTTAAATTAATTCCTCGTAAATCAAAGCGGTCAAAATTTTTATCTTGTCCTTGTCCTGTTAATATTAATTTGCGTACTTGGGAATGTTGTAAATAAGAAGTACCCGGACGTACTCTATCAATTAATTTAGTCTTGTGGAAACAGGTACGAATCAATTTAGCATCTCGTAAATCTGTACTTTTGAGTCGAGCATCTGTGAAATTTGCATCGGTTAAATCGGCACCGCGAAAACTCGTACCTCCTATAGCAGCAAAAGCTACTGCTGTATTCCGTACTAAAGCATATTTTTCATCTCCTTTCATTGCTCGCCAAGCTACGTAAGCACTTACGAAGGCTCCGGCTACGGCTCCGGCTACGGCTACGGCTACGGCTACGGCGAAGGCTCCGGCTACGGCTACGGCGAA
>JBHJOU010000787.1:0-7674 GCA_050329355.1 Rivularia sp. (in: cyanobacteria) | reverse complement strand
TCTCTACAAGGGTTCTGGGTGATAAATAATTGTACGCGACTTTTACTAATACTAACTATTTGTGTTATTCGGTAAATAATTTGTTGTTATATTGGTTTTGCGGTAAGCAATTTTATCTGCCAATCGATTGAAAAGATGTTCTGTGTGTGTGTCTTCTCCACCCCAAGCAGGAATTTTTTCTCCGATTCTACTTAAAAAGTCGTAGACGATAAATTGAGCAATTCTTTTTTTTCTACCTTTAGCTGAATAAATAATTTGACAAGGATATGCTAATGTCCCAAAAGTAGGAATTAATCCAACTAAAAAAGCAACCCAAGGAATCTCTTTACCCGTAAATACGGTTCCCAAAATTCTGGGGAATGTATAAATTGTTCGATAAACTGGTCCTCCAACAATCAACCAAGTAATTAAAATAAATTCATCGATCAATCCCACAAAGTAGAGGAGTGGTACTAATAGATATTCAAGGGATTTGACAAATAATTTTATTCCTAAATGAACGCTAAAATCATTTAAGTAATCGCTGCTGCTATCTTGCTGAAAAGATTCTAATAAATTGACAGCTTCTTCATGGGATAGTTGTTTTCTATCTTGCCAAGATACTACTCTCTTATTAATATAATTTTTTGCTAGATAAAATCGATAACGTTGAGAAAATGTGAATTTACACAATTTATAAATTATTTTTCTATAGGAAATATGAGTAAGTTTATGAATCACAATCATTGGTAATTTGATTAGCAACCAATATATTGATTCCCTGGCAATTTTAAATAATTCTCGTGTATACCACAACAATGGGTGTTGAGAATACCATTCAGCTTGTTGCTGATTAATTAGTCCTTTTTTGAGTTGATAACCAATACTACCATCAACCCTGCTCATGGACTTCCATCTGAGTTGATGTTGCTCTAATTGGTAAACATCCTCTAAAATTTGCTCGTATTCTTGGCTACCTAATACAAGTTCAATTTCTCTACGATGACTATTTAGATATTGACTAAGTTTGTTGGTATTTACATCATCAAATAATGGTTTTCCATATTTGAATGCTTTAGGTAAATAAAAGGAAAAAAGTGCCAAGAGATTCGATGGAAATAAAGCCGGTACTCCTGACTCTAAATCTATCCAGACAAAAACTTTTTTTCCTAAAGTATCATTTGCTAATAAAAAATTATTTAAAGCTGTCGGAGTTCCTTTCCCTGCTTGCCAAACTAATCCATCTAAACCTGCTGCAATCAGTTTTTTCTGTAGTGGCAGCATGATATCATAAACTAGTGCTGGAAACTCGTCTAATCGTTCGCGGTTACAAGGTTGACGTAATGCCACGTGCCTGCCGGAAATGAACTCTGTATCCATTTGATAAGCTTTAAATTCTGGATTCCAACAAGTTGCGATCGCCTTAGCAATTTTTAATTTATCTCCGAACCAAAATTCAACTAAAGCACTGAGAATTCTGCGACGATAAAAAGCAGACTTAATTGCATTTTCGTTCCAAATATATGGATTTACAGTACCCAATAAAAAGTACTGAATTATACTTGCTAATTTATCTGCATAAAATATTTTTCTCGCAACTAAACCCTCTGGGGTATCGACTAAAAAAACTTTTCCTGATCTACCAGCCCCCAGTAGTTTACCGGGATAATGATGTTGTTTTTTCAACATTTATTTATGACCAAATAGTATTATTTGTGTTATCAGTATTTCAGTAACTCAATATTATTGAAGCTGCGATCGCAAAATTTCTATTGTTAATGTCTATAAAAATCTTTTTAAGAAAACAATTCAAACTTCAGATTTTTACGCATTAAGAGTATTTAAGATAATTTGACCTACAAATTTCGACTGAAGAGAAGTTAAAACTATCTATAAGTCTACTTGTTGGTGTTTTATCTGATTAATTTGTTTTATTATGAAAAATAAATGGGAATATCAGGACTATCTAGAGAATGATTAATCTAGATTATTCCATAGTCCTGATGATATAAAAAAAATCAAAAAAAATATTCTTAATAGAGATATCACTTTTTGCGCTCAACACGGACAGCGTACTCTTCCGGTACAATCGGAGAACCCTGCATTTTCGCATAAACCTTTGTAAATTCTGCGCCTAAAAATAAAATGTGAGCCGCATAATAAATCCAAGTAATGATAATTACAAAAGAACCTGCAACACCGTAAGCAGAACCAATATCAATTTGACTGAGAAATAACCCAAACAAAAACTGTCCAATCATAAACAAAAGTGCAGTAATTGCCGCACCCACTAAAGTTGATCGCCATGCCACTTGAGCATCGGGTAAAATTGTGTAAATTGCTGCAAATAGTACCGTGAGGACACTAAAAGAAAGTAAAAAGCTCAGAAGTTGCCATAGATAACCTAAACCTGGTAATAAATTACTTAAATTATTAACTATAACTACTAAAATACTGCTGATAAAGTAGGAAACAAACAGTAAAAAAGCAATGACGACTATCATTGAAAAACTCAAAATCCGTTTACGAAAAAAGTTAAAAATCTGCCGTTTAGGTTCTGGTTTTACTTCCCAAATTTTATCGAGTGCATATTGAATTTGTGCAAAAACTCCTGATGCTCCAAAGGCAAAAAAAGCAAAATTGAAAATTAGTCTAAATACACCTCCACGGGTATCTTCTCTCATATTGGCAATTGCAGTAGCAAGTAATTGTGCGCCTTCTTGACCAACTATTTCTTGCAATTGCTCAATAATCTGTTGTTTGGCTGTTGCTTCTCCATAAATTGCACCGAGAATTGTGATGATAATTACCATTAAAGGTGCCAGAGAGAATACTGTATAATAAGCCAAAGATGATGCTAATAGAGATACTTCGTTAAATTGCCATTCCGAAAATGTTTCTTTTAAAACTCTCCAAATTCTTCTTAGACTCATCATATTAATAACTAATTCTCATTAATTCTCGTTACCAGGTTCAACTTGGTAAGGAGGTTTATAATAAATAATAAAAATAATAACTATTTGGCTGTCAACCTAATTATATTTGTAAAATTGTTCTAGCTAACATTAAATAAATAAAAACTCCCAAAACATCTACAACAGAAGTAATAAAAGGAGCCGACATCAAAGCTGGATCTAAACCGAGCGCACCAAATAAAAAAGGTAAACCAGAACCTGATACAGCAGCTAAAATAGTAATTGCCAGTAAGCTCATTCCTACAGTAATTGCAATTGGTAAACTACCTTCAAGGAAGTAAGCCCAGAAAATCACTGCTATCCCTAACATCAGTCCCAATAATGCCCCTGTAATTGTTTCTCGTGTGATTATTCGCAAAGCTTTTTTAATCCCAACTTCCTTGAGATTAAGACCTCGAATTACCACAGTTGATGATTGCGCTCCCACATTTCCACCTGCGTCAATTAACAACGGAATAAAAGCAGCTAAAGCAACAACTTGTTGTAAAACATCCTCCTGAGCGCTGATTACAGCAGTAGTACCAGTATTGGCAATTAACAGTACAAATAGCCACACAACTCGTTTACGAGCTGCTGTCAACACGTTGGTTTGAAAGTAACTATCACCACCAGCTTCCACCCCACCCAAAGCGTAAATATCCTCGGTAGTTTCTTGCTCTAAGACATCGATAACGTCATCCACAGTCACAATACCAACTAGACGTTGTTCTGTATCTACTACTGGTACAGCGACTAAATCGTAACGTTGGATAATTTGCGCTACTTCTTCTTGGTCTGTATCTGTGTGAACAAGTAGCACATCGCGGGTCATAATTTCATTCAGTCTCTGCTCCGACTCAGCAATTAGTAAATCCCTAAAGGAAACAGTACCCGTCAGACGACGTTCTGTATCAGTTACATAAAGATAGTAAATCAGTTCAGTTGTATTAGCTAAAACACGAAGCCGCTCGATGGCTTGACTAATTGTTAAATCCTCCTTCACAGAAAGATATTCTGTGGTCATAATCCGTCCAGCAGTATCCTCTTTGTAGCCTAGAAGCAGAGCAGTGGCTTCCCGTTCCGCTGGACTAAGTTCTTCCAATAGTCGTCGGACGACAGTAGCGGGTAATTCGTCAAACAGTCGCGCTCGATCATCCGGAGACATCCGATCTACAATATCAAGAACCTCTTGGTCTCTCAATTCTGTAATCAAGGACTGCTGTACGCTAGAGTCGAGATATTCATAGACTTCAATGGCATCCTGTTTCAAAAGTAAGCGGAAAGCTATAGCCTGCATAGCTTTCGGCAAACCTTCAATGGCTTGAGCAATATCCACAGGTTGTACAGGTACTAACAGAGCTTTCGCTCCCTCAAAGTTTTCTTGCTCTAGCAATACTTGGAGTTGCGATCGCACTAACTCCACAAGTTCTTGTCGAGACACACTCGGGTTTTGTGGTGAGGAAGGGGAATTCTCAGTCAAAACACATTCTCCTTGATTTTGATGAAGATTTGAAGACTTATTGGTAAGGCAATTGTATCAGATTAATACCTAAATACAGCAGCTAAAGGGGTATTAGCTGGAACTAATTCCGGTGGCACTGCATAAACAGTTCCACTATTAAACAAAGTATGAATTGCAGCAAAATCCATTAAATCCTCGTCACCAATTTCTTGCTGAGAATGCAATTCAACTTGATTCGATTCTAGATTAAAACTTCCCCACTGCTGAACATTTGTACCCACAAACAAAGTATCAATTCGTTGATAATAAGCAGCCGCAACAATTTCTTCAATATTATTACTAGTTTGTCCTGTACCAACTAATTCTTGATAGTGGTTAGTTGCTGTTTGTTGAGATTGCTCAAAATATGGTTGGATAATTTTCCAAGCCGAGGAATGTAATTCTTCTGCTGTTAAATGTTCGGAATTACCTGTAATCCCTTCATCGATTAAATTAATGTAATTGTTAGCTTCTTGATAAATTGGAAATAGATATTCAACCCCCGCCAAAATTAAAGGTAATTGTTGATTTGTAAGTAATTCTTGCAAACCTTTATCTACCTGACGAAAATATCGTAGGATATCATCTTTTTGTTCATCATTACCACCACCTTGCCCATGAAAGATAGCAGCACGTTCACCACCACTATTTCCACTACCTGGTGAAGTCCCTGTATGAAATTGTAACTGTTGTTCAGGATCATCATATCTGAGTGCTTCGGCAATACCTTGAGGCACGTTTTCTAACTCAATTTCACTGACACTGTAGCGTGTGCCTTGAAATAATTTTACTTGCTTTTGGCTGAGGGCAAGAATATAAAATTGTCCGTCACCTGTTAATAAAGGTAGTAATGGTTTAAAGTGAAAACGGTCATTGACAACTACTAATTCTGGAAAATCAACTGGTAAACAGTAGTAGCTAAACAGGTTTTTAGATATGAAAATAGCTAATCCATCACTTTGGTGCTGCCAAAATTCATATTCATCGATTTTTTGTGTTGGTTGAAGCAAATCTCTTGCATCTTGAGGACGAATACCTCTATTGATCAATTGTTCTTCGGCTGTTCGTAGCAAATTCTTAAATCGAATTGGATTTTGTTGGGTTTCTACGCCTAATTTAACCGTAGGTAGATAAATTGAAACACAAATATCTTCTGGTGTTGCTACTAAAGTTTTGAGTTCATCGATGGATAATAATTTCATATTTTCTCCTGAATTCATTTCCAAAATAATTACTTTTTGATTTTGTTTTTGATTTTTATTTTTGAATTATTAAATTACTTAAATTACTTGTTTTATTAAATTAAGTACATAGAATACACATAACTATCTTAATTTTGAATATTCATATGTAATCAATATGCAGAAAAAGTGACAATAATAAAAGTAAATCAAACAATTTCAAGTCATATTTCTAACTAAAAGTCCCAGCAAAGTAGAAACAATTGTCAGAACAATAGAGGCTAATATTGCACTTAAGAAACCAGTCACAACAAAACCGGGTACGAGAACTCCTACTAGCAAAAACATCAAGGCATTTATCACAAAAAGAAACAAACCTAGGGTGACAATGGTAAGGGGAAGTGTCAAAATCACCAAAAAAGGTCGAACAATTGCATTCACTAACCCTAAAATTAATGCTGCAATAGCCGCTGTGCCAAAAGTGTCAAATTCAAAACCTGGTACAAAATAGGCTGTCACTAATAGTGATATAGCCGAAAGTAACCAAGTGAGTAAAAAGTTTACTATCCACATTCTACAAATATTTTGGTTAAGGTTTGATAGCAGGTTTGATTTAAAGCTTTTTTCACTATTACCAAAAAATGTGAACAGAAAGTGACTGTGTATCAGTTATCAGTTATCAGTTATCAGTTATCAGTTAGGATTATTTGAGAGGTAAAACAATTTGAAAAGTTGATCCTTTCTCGACTATACTTTTGACACTAATATGACCACCGTGTGCAGAGACGACTTGTTGAACAATCGATAATCCTAAGCCATATCCACCAGTTTTGGGAGTTCGTTTTTTATCCACTCGATAAAACCGCTTAAAAATATGGGGTAAATCAGCTTCAGAAATGCCAATACCATTATCTGTAACTTCAATCACAGCCCAGTTTGACTGAGTGAATAACAGCATCTTAACTTGACCTCCGGGGGGAGTATATTTACAGGCATTTTCGAGTAAATTTACTACTGCTTGACGCAGTAAGTCAGCATCACCCAATACAAAAATACTGTTAGTTGGTAAGGTATAAGTTAGATTAAGATGTTTTGCAGCTTGTTGTGTTGCGTATTCATCTGCTATCTGTAATAACTGAGTTTTTAAGTCAACTTCTTGTAAAAATTCCGGAGATAATCGATCTGCATGACGCGCTAGAAGCAGCAGATTACTCACCAAAATATTCATTGATTTAGCGACATTGAAAATCGAATCGAACCGCTGACGCTGCATTTCAATGTCTTTAGATTTAGATAGTAAGCCATACTGGGAATTGCTAATAATCGCTGACAAGGGCGATCGCAATTCGTGGGAAGCATTAGCTGTAAAGCGCTGTAGCTGGTCGTAATTATCACGAATGGGTTGCATGGCGATTCCCCCCAAATACCAACCAGCCAGACCGATAACTGCCAAAGTTACTGGTACAGTGAAAATCAAAACTAATCTTAACTCAGCTAAATTAGTTTGTACAGGTGCTAGGGGCATTGCAACTTGTAGATAACCAATTAGTAAATTATCTTGGTATACGGGCAGTGTCAACTGACGCAGCCAAGTAACATTGGACTCTGTTTTTGAGGAATAAAACCTAGTCTTGATAGTGTGAAAACCAGGAATTATCTTCCACTGCGTCTCTGGAATTGTCCCGAAAAACTGCACCAGTTGCCCTGTGGTATCATACCAACGTGCATATACGACTTCGCTACCCAAAGGTGGAACTTTACTGCCTATAAGCGGTACATTTTCTAAGTCTAATTGTTTTTCACTCTCATTGTACCTGGCGTTTACTGTGATGATTCGAGATTTTTTATGAAGTAAACGATCAAGATTGTGTAACTCGTCTAAAACTCCTTGATAATAAAGTACCCCGGCAAAAACAACCAAAATGCTTCCCATTGTCAGGGTAAACCATAAAGCTAAATTGCTGCGGCTACGATGAAACATGAAATTTAGGATGATTTGTGTTTAGAGTTCCAAACCTATGTCCTTCTCCCAATTATTACAAAAACTCCACTCTTCCAA
>JBHJOU010000256.1:0-4229 GCA_050329355.1 Rivularia sp. (in: cyanobacteria) | reverse complement strand
CTAGAATGGTTTCATCGATTGGATGCGTCTTTGATCGGTGTGAGCGCTATAGTTCTAGTGGCAATGTCTTGGTGGAATCGTCAATGTTTACCGAAGTGGCTGCCTTGGGCTTGTACCTTCGCCTTATTTTTAATCGTCTTCCAGGGCATTTTGGGAGGACTCACCGTTACCCAGCTTTTGCGGTTTGATATCGTTACCGCTCATTTAGGAACGGCATTGTTCTTCTTTACAACTTTACTGGTTATTGGTACGGCACTTACACCTTACAAAGCCACAGGAACAGTTGGTAAGCTACCAGTAATATCTCTGCTTGCTAGCATTTTGGTTTACTTTCAAAGTTTATTAGGTGCTTTAGTCGGTTCCCGATGGGCATTACATCAATGCTTTACAGGGTACCAACTTTGTACTGTTATGTATACCCACATCTTTGGCTTGATACCGCCAACTGTGGCAACATTATCCTTGGTATTCATATCGCGGCGCACACCAGCACTACATCCAGCTTTACGAAAACTGGCAAATTATGCAGGTGGGTTGTTAATTTTACAGATTATCTTAGGATTCGCGACCTATCGCTTACACCTACAAGTAGAACTTCTAACCGTTGCTCATCAGTTAATTGGGGCTTCTTTACTAGGTACCTTAGTTGCTTTTACAGTTATTTCAGTACGCGATTGGATGGATACTCGTAGTATTTCAGGCTACAAACAAGAGTTAAATTCATCTGTTACAAGTGAACAAACCATATAAGTGAGGAGTTAAGAGTTAGGAGTTAAGAGTTAGTTGGTGGTTGGTTAAGTTAGGAGGACGCTTGGACGGGAGTTAGTTGGTGGTTAGTTGTCAATTTATCACTCCTAACTCATCATTCCTAACTCCTAATTCATCACTTCTAACTCCTAACTCATAGCTGATTTGTTCGATGCTAACAGCTTGCAAAGGCAAGAACAGCATATAAATTGTTAAAAAATAAGGAACCATTACCAAAATGATTGAGACAAATGTCTCTCGTCACCACTCTACATTTTTACAGGTTATTCAAAGTTACTACCAGCTAACTAAACCTCGGATTATCCCTTTGCTGCTAATTACCACTGCTGGAAGTATGTGGATAGCTGCATCTGGAGAAGTAGACCCCATACTATTATTAGTCACTCTTACTGGTGGCACTTTAGCCGCTGCTAGCGCCCAGACAATCAACTGTATTTACGACCGGGATATTGATTATGATATGGAACGTACTCGTCATCGTCCTATACCTTCCGGTCGAGTACAACCCCGCGATGCTTTGATTTTTGCAGTTATTTTAGGTGTAATTTCTTTTGCACTACTAAGTATTTTTGCTAATTTACTATCAGCTTTCTTAGCGATGTCTGGGATTGTTTTTTACCTGTTAATCTACACCCATTGGCTGAAGCGTAACAGCACTCAAAATATCGTCATTGGGGGAGCCGCAGGAGCAATTCCGGCACTAGTTGGCTGGGCTGCGGTCACAGGTACTTTAAGTCCAACTGCATGGTTAATATTTGGTATTGTCTTTGTTTGGACTCCACCACACTTTTGGTCTCTAGCTTTAATGATTAGGGATGATTACGCAAAAGTAGGGGTGCCAATGTTACCAGTAGTTGCAGGTGAAGAAGCGACGGTTTGGCAAATTTGGTGGTACACCCTTGTAACAGTAGCAGCAACGTTTTTACTAGTTTATCCCTTGCATTCAGTAGGAATTATTTACACTATTATTGCCTTGTGTTTGGGAGCGGTATTTATTCGTAAAGCGTGGCAATTATTACAAAATCCTCAAGACCGTAGTTTAGCTAAAGGGATGTTTCTTTATTCCATTTCTTACATGATGTTGTTGTGTTTGGGTATGGTAATTGATAGTTTACCCATTAGTCATCGTATTGTAAGTTTTATTGGTGATAAATTGCATTTATTAGTTGGTTGAGAGTCGCTTGGATTTAAATTATAGAAACCGGGTTTGTTCGCAAGCCCGGTTTTTTGCAACCTGCCTGGAACTGCAAGTTCCAGGCTAAAAGCATAAGTCGATTAAAATGGACTGAGAATTTAGCCAAAAATGTAATATTAGTGTTGGTTTTCAATTCAAAATTTCAATTCAAAATTTCAAATCACAAAGATTCTGCGATTTTGCCAGTACTTGATGATATTTACTTTGCTGTTAACAGGGCTTGGCGTTAGCCACATTAAGTAATTAATTATATCTATTTACCATATTTATTTACCTTTACATGAGATATCGCACCCCACGCATAATTAATTACATAATAAAAATATCAAGAAAAATATTACTAACATAAAAATATAATATCTTAGTCCATTTTAATGGACTTGTGCTATCAGACTGGGACTTGCAGTCCCAGGTGGGTAAGAATGAAGTCAAACAATTAGTAATTATAAAGAAGTTTAAAATGGCTACTTTAATATTACACCTTGGTTCTAAATGATGAGATAATCATTCTTTAACCATTACAAAATTTTAGACTACACGCATCATGGCAACAATACAGTTCTCAAGAGGTGTCAACGAAGAAGTTATTCCAGAAGTGCGTTTAACACGTTCGCGTAGTGGAGATAGCGGTACTGCAACGTTTATTTTTACAAATCCGAAAGTTTTAGATGAAGGAAGCACGGATGAAATTACTGGAATGTACATGGTTGACGAAGAAGGAGAAATCGTTACCCGTGAAGTTAAAGGTAAATTTATCAACGGTAAAGCAGAAGCTTTAGAAGCAATTTACTTAATGAAATCTGCTGAGGAATGGGAGCGTTTTATGCGGTTTATGGAACGCTATGCTCAAAAAAATGACCTGGGATTAGAAAAATCGTAAATAGATCGTCATTAGTCATTGGTTGTTAGTTCTTAGGTTATTGAAAACCAATTTTAAAACCAATAAATAACCGAATAAATTGTACCAATGACTAATCATTTAAATCAAAAAGAGGGAACAGGCAATAATAACAAGCAATATCAATCATGTCACATTCACCTCACCCAGATTCAATTTATCATCATCAAACTGTGACTTGTGCAGTCGTTACTGTCAGCGATACCCGTACCATCGAAACCGATAAAAGCGGTGCAATAATTCAGCAATTACTCAAAGATAATAATCACAAAGTAGCCGATTACAAAATTATTAAAGACGAACCAACACAGATTCAAGAATATTTAAAATCATTAAATGAAAATAAAACCTTAAATACTGTAATTTTCAACGGCGGTACTGGTATTGCATCGAGAGACACCACCTACGATGCTATCGAAAAGTTACTTGAAAAAACTTTATCTGGCTTTGGTGAAATATTTCGCTATTTGAGCTACCAAGAAATAGGTTCCAGAGCAATCGCTTCTCGTGCTGTTGCTGGTATTTATCAACAGAAATTAATATTTTCTCTTCCCGGTTCTAGCAATGCTGTAGAATTAGCGATGAAAAAGTTGATAATACCCGAATTAATTCATTTAGTTGGGCTGATTAAAAGTTAGTACCACCGGATTTAGAGAAGTCGGGTTTTTACAATTAATATCCCTAATACCACAAAATTGCCATCCAAATGCGACTTTTTTCCCCACAAAAAATAAAGTATCGGTTTTGTAACTTCTTTAATTGAAAAACAATCCTCACTATACGCAAGGATTGTTTAAATTAATGCTTCAAATTAAACTTATTCAATTGTGTTCAAAAAATCCTACATTTTAGTAATTACAAAAGCTACAACAGCTAGTATTGCAGCGATAATGTAAAATACAGCAACTACTTGCAATTCAGACCAACCAGACAGTTCTAGATGGTGGTGTAAAGGTGCCATTTTGAACAACCGTTTACCTTTACCATCTGGCCCTTTTGTAGCTTTGTAGTAACTTACCTGTGCCATTACTGAAAGCGTTTCTACAAAGAATATACCGCTGAGGATAAACAGCGCGACTAAAGTATTAGACAACAGCGCAACTGCGGCCATTCCTCCGCCTAACGCTAGAGAACCTGTATCTCCCATAAACACCCGTGCTGGGTTGCGGTTGTGCGCTAGAAATCCCACACAAGCACCACTAAATGATGCACAGAACACCATTAATTCTGGTGTTGCAGGTG
Source organism: Rivularia sp. (in: cyanobacteria) (assembly GCA_050329355.1). Lineage (GTDB taxonomy): Bacteria > Cyanobacteriota > Cyanobacteriia > Cyanobacteriales > Nostocaceae > Rivularia. The sequence continues at coordinate 126 of JBHJOU010000256.1, read as the reverse complement.
AAACAATAGCACCTAATGCTAACAGCGCGATCGCAGCAGTACCAGCTGCTAAACCTCCGCCTAATGCCAGGGAACCTGTATCTCCCATAAACACTCGGGCTGGATTGCGATTGTGCGCTAGAAATC
>JBHJOU010000039.1:0-5928 GCA_050329355.1 Rivularia sp. (in: cyanobacteria) | reverse complement strand
TCTCTAATACTTCTAATTTATCTACGGTTGGTAATAGTTGATCGATGTATATTTATTGTCTCTAGATGAAAATAAAAACCCGGTTTTTTCTCTATATAAATACGTAATTGTGATTATTTCAGTGTTGATAATTACTAGTAAATTCAAATGTTTTTTGATATGAAATTAGTCCGTTTTAACTGCTCCTTTCCTAATAGAAGATTAACTATGGTTGGGTTGTATGCAAAGACAGCGCCAACGAAGAATATAAAATAAAACCCAACATTGATTGTGCTGGGTTATATTCTAGGGACATCGTGAAGATTAATTTTTCGGTACGGGGGTATTCAATGCTTTTTGAACCCGTGTAAAAAATTGAGGTAAATATCCATAGAATCGCTGATATCGCAAAGACATGGCATCAATGGTACAGCTACCGCAATGTTCTCCAGGGGGAGGAACTGCTACTGATTGTACAACTGCGTCCGAAACACCTGCCCAAGGTAAGTGTCCCGTAGGAGCTTGTAGTGAATAATTGAGTTCGGATTCATTGAGCCAGTCGCTGCTGATAAAATCGTTTTCGGTGCGGGGAACTATCAGTTTCCAACCAACGCGATCGCGAAAGGTATTAACAGCCGCTTCGGAATTTTTAGGATGGGTTGCGATTGCTTGTCGCCAAATTTTAGCTTGAATGCTGAAGCCAAATCGTCCACCGCTAGCACTTAACCAAGCTCGATCAATTTCTCGAATCAGTTCTAAGGGAATAGTAGCAGAATTCGGACTGTAGGGGTCTTTTTCAGGTGATAATAAGCGACGGGTTTCTTTGTCCGCAGCAGCCCAGTTTTTGGATTTGAGGAATTGCTGGAGTTGAGAAGTATTCGTAGTTAAATTTTTACCGTTTTGAGTAGCAATATGCCGCTCTAACAAATTAATGATTTGGGTTTTATTCAGTTGTCGAGCCAAGTCTAGAACGGTTTTACCTTGCTTATCTTTGAGGTCAACCCTAGCATTTTTACTGAGAAATAGTGTAACTAATTCGGGTCCAAAAAAACTTTGTTCCTCCAATACTGCTTGGTGCAGAGGTGTTCTTCCTAATTTATCTTGAACATTTAAATCTGCGTTGGCTGCAACTAGTAGTTGAGCTACTTCCAGATTCACATCATACAAAGGGGTTTTACCTTCAACATCTTGCAAATTAACTTTTGCTTTTTGATCCAGCAGCAGTTTAATCAAAGAAGGTTGGAAACGATGCACGTGCAGCGGAGTTTGTCCCTGAGCATTGCGGAGATTAACATCAACTCCCCGATCGAGCAGAAGTTGTAGTACTGTGGGGTTAATATCCTGAGAGTGAATTACAGCCCCTTGACGATTTTGGATAGTTAAATCTGCTCCTGCTTCGATTAGTTTCTTGGCGATTTCTAGATTTGATGCTGCGTAGTGTAGTGGTGTCCAGTTTTGATTGCTGCGAGCATTTATATCCGCACCACTGCGAATCAATAGCTCGGTAATATCTGCTTTTTCTGAATTGGGAACAAAATGTAACGGTGTCATTTGCTCCTGATTTCTAGCGTTAACCTTAGCACCGCGATCGATCAAAAGTTTGATTACAGCAGCGGTTTTCTCTCCAAAAACGTTGTGGAGTGGGGTATCACCATTCTGGTTACGGACATTTACCTTTGCTCCTCTACTCAGAAGTAATCGCGTATTTTTCTCAGATTTTCCGACATAATGTAGGGGAGTATTTCCTTTGCCATCACGAGCATTCACATTTACCCTTCGTTGAATTAAACGCTGAGCTAGTGCTTCATCTGTAGATAGTAAAAAGTTAAGTGGTAGCCACTTTTCTCCAAACATATCGCAGAGTTGATTCAGATTACCTCCTTGCTCGATTGCTTTACCTAAAGCTACTGATAAATCGGGAGCAGCACCGAAGGGACTAAATTTCTCCGATAATACTTTGCAAAAAGGAGAGATGGAATTAGAGGTTTTCTTTGATATTCCAGACTCAGCAGTGAGCGGTATGATTGCGACTGTCGTCAAAATTGTCAGAGTAGTTAGCTTGAAGAGATAATTGGATGATTTTTGGTTAAATTTCCCGATCATTTGTAATCACTTTATTTCCTATAGAAGATTTATAAATTATTAATGCAATTCCCCATACTCCGATTGTCAGGAAAACAGACAACGCAAATCGGACATTATTAAAGGATTCAATGCGGCTTTCAGCAATCTCTCCATTTTGATAATAGTTTCTGGCGAATGCATATCCCAGGATGCCGTATTTGTGATTATATGGAACGTTTATATCCGCACCTTCGGTGATTCCGATTAAGGTTTGCGCCCCCGTATACGGAAACTTTCCTAATAAAATATAAGTTGATAATATCGAAGTAAATATCAACATTATGATCGGAATTACTTTGATATTCCTATTCATAGGCAATTACAGAGTATTGATAAAAATAATTACGTTACAAATAAGTAAGACTTTGAGTTGAGTAATTTAGTTGCTTAACCCTACTTGGAATATTCAATTGTAAAATATTTGCGATCGCAATCTAGTACTCCACCAGATTAATTATGATTGGTTCGTTTTCCCTCGAATTGTTAGGAGACGTTATGTATAACGTCTCTACAAACCGTCACAACTAATTAAATGAACCACTAGTAGTCCTTTTCATTAAATTTGGTAGGTAATTCGTAATTGGTAGTGCGCCAACGCACTACAAAATTTAACCTGCGACTTACAGTCGCCGCGAAGGAACTGCTCTATTTACATCTAAGTAACACATCTTGATTATGGCGCATATATCACTATTAACACAAGTGTTGCAAACATTAAAATGTATCCAAATGTTACCAATTTCATCAAACTCTGAGTCTTGATTAGACACTTGATGATTAGAATGTCCTACCACTGTTTGCTTTGTTTCCTTAAATAAATTAATCACTACTTCTTTGGTTATTTCATAATTTCCGCTATCAAGACGAATTGCTGCAATTAGTGCTTCAAATGTTTCTCCTAAAACTGAAGATTGCTTAGAAATATTTTGCTTTTCTTCTCCTTTTCCAAAGCGAATAAATTGTGTAATTCCCATCTTTTCAAACATCTGTGCCAGATTTTTTCGATTTTCAAGCTTACTCTTTTCCTCTGTGATCGACCCACGGCTATTTTTACCCTCGTCAATGAGCATCTCAACTAAGATTAGCTTTAAAACTGCGTCCCCATAAATTCGATAAAGTTCTTGATCTTCACAATTTCGACCCCGCTGCTTTTGTTCTTGTGCAAATGTCTTGTGAGTTAGCGCTCGAACGAGTAAATCCTGATTTTTGAAGGTATAACCCAAACGTTGCCCAACAGATGAAATATTATCTAACATATTTTCAGTTCTCATTTTTTAATCTACCTATTTATAGAAATCTTCGTTTATTTAACTTTGATATAGCATCAACAGCCGCTTGTTTTTCAGCATCTTTCTTACTACGACCTTTACCTTCACCGTAGAATTTACCATCCACATAAACTTTAGAAAAGAACTCTGGAGCATGATCTGTTCCACCTAATTTTTTTGTGTCATAATTCGGCGGATTCTTCGCTCCATTTGCCTGAACAATTTCCTGAAACTTATTTTTTGAGTCTATATTTGAGCGAACTACCATAACACCTTCAGGCACAGAATCAAATAGTTGTTCCACTAAAGGACGCAGTGCTTCAATGTCTCGCTTTTTATCTAAATAGTAAGCTCCAATCACCGCTTCAAAAGTGCTGCTCAGAAGATTCGGATTTTGATAACCACCGTCACGGATTGCACCTTGCCCTAATCGGATTCTAAAATCTAAACCAATTTCAACAGCAAATCTAGCTAATTGCTTTTCGTCTACAAGTGCTGCTCTTCGTCGTGTCATCTCATCTTCTCCCATTTCAGGATGAAGTTGATAAAGGTATTCACCACTGATAAAATTAAGAATTGCATCACCAAGAAACTCCAGACGCTCGTTATCTCCAACTGCTCCAGGATTTTCATTAATATATGAGCGATGAGTTAGAGAACGACGTAAAAGTTTTTCGTCATTAAACATTAATAGTTTGTGCATTTTTCCTCCTGATTAAATTAACTACTGAAAATTGGGCGTTGCTGAAAAGATGTATGAAAAGGATTTTTGGTAATCTTAGAATCTTTCAGAGACAGGATAACCTGGCGTTTCTACATTTAAAATTCTGACTCTAATTCAGCAACGCCGAAAATTGATTTAAATGTTGAACAAATGATGTAAAAACAATACAGGCTGTGACTCCCATATCCCTACGTGCGTGGATACTGGAATGAAAGCGATTATCGGAATAATTCCTCTTCAAATACGTTAAATCAGTTTCCCTGATCTTTTTAAGGCAGGCAGCTTACAGCCATTTTCTACACATTGGTCTACTTAAATTTACGGAAGAAAAATTTGATTTAAATGTTCCCTATCAAATTGTACGTATTATCACTATATGAATCAGGACACGATTAATTTTTTACTAAAATTTACTTTTATGGGATTGTGTTCCTCTTTATGCTGCATTTTGTGGCTGTAAGTCAGTACAGAAAAACTGAACTATATAAATAGACATCGAAAATTAATTATTTATCACTCAGAACCCTTGAGACGTAGCATTGCTAACTCTTTACATCTTTTCCGGAGATGTCTTTCAGTTCAAATTAAAACATTAAAGGGAATTTTTCAGGATATTTTTTTGATGGAATTCCCCGAAACCTCCCTCAACCTCTCAACTTCCAACCTCAACTTTTCATTCTCCATCCTTAAAGCCAATATTTCATTTTTCTGCAATTCAATCGTTGACTTTTGACTAATTACCTCACCAAAAGCTTTTTTGCGATTTTCCATCCCAAACCAACGCTGATATGTTTTCGTATGTTCGTCAACTGTATGACCTAAGTTATCAGCAGCAGCTTTGATGGGTATTCCTTGTAAATGCGAGCGAATCGCGCAAGCATGACGTAAATCGTAGGGTTGAAATTCAATGCCAATCTTTCTAAACCATCTTGATATATCTCTCCGCATCCAATTAATATTTTGTACTGATGTAATTTGAGAAGTTTTTTTATCTAATATTGTTAAAGCTTTGGGATTTTTTAAATCGAATAATTCTATCCATTGGGGAACAAAAGGAATAACTTCTCGATATCCGGTTTTAGTATCTTTATGGACTTTCCAAGTACAATCGATATTTTGCACAGATGTCCACCAATTAATATCTGGCTGCACAAATAATTCCCTCGGTCTTAATCCAAAGGTTGCCAACATTCCATATACCCAACGCCACATTTTCCAGGTGTCGATTTCATCACAAATATTTGTATTTTTACGGTTGAGAGCAAATTTTTCAAATAGCTCAAAAGAATGAATGATTTTCTCATCGTCTGGAATTTCTCGGAATTTAGGAGTAACACTATCTCTCTTGACATCGAGAGTAAATCCCAATTGAAAGGTTTTGATAAAAACAGAAGATACTGCAATTAGTTCGTTTTTTTTATTTCCCGTAGATGCATTAATTACTGATTCAAAATTATGCTTTGTTGCTAAACTTGTGACAGTAAAATTTCTTTTAATAACTGATATGTAATTAGCAAAAGTATTTTGACTAGTTGTAGTCTTCTGACGAGTTTGATAATAACTATGCTCAAATTTCTCTAATAATTCCCCAATGGTTTTTATCTGTTGTTTTTCTCGGTTTTTTTCTCTAATTTTTATTCCTAAATACTTCTCATTCCATACAAAAGTATGACGAGCGATTAATTTACCCAACTCGTAACTTTCTTCAATTGCGGTTTTGAGTCCTTCTAAATTCGCTGGTATACCCAAAGACAAATCGTACTGCTTTCTACCTTTACCGGAACAGTTACAATCATCTGGTTTCAACGGTAGAGTTGCCCGTAACTGTAGAGA
>JBHJOU010000440.1:0-5992 GCA_050329355.1 Rivularia sp. (in: cyanobacteria) | reverse complement strand
CGATCGCAATTATCGTAAAAGAACTTACTTAGAGATTTCTCCAACTGCTGACGTAGTACAATATCTGCTGATGATGGCTGAAACGGTCCCAAATCATCATTCTGAAAGAAATACTTATTTTTCATGTCTTCTTCCGTGTAATTTTTCTTGCAAACTTCAATCACAATACCACAAACACTAAATTGATTTGTAGCTAAATATTCTAGTTTTTTGTTATTATAAATTACTGCCAGACAAGCCATAATTTAAAATAAATTAAAACAAAAAAATTAGCTAAATATATATTTAGCTGGAGAATATTTACACCACATCTAATAGTTCCACAACTATTATAATCATATCCAACCAATAATGTTAGTATATGATACTTGAAAAAAAATTGCTTTAATCAATAGATAACCTATATGAAGAGTAATTTTACTTTCCTTAATTAAATCCTTACCTTCGCACACAAAACGTTCTATTTTGGACATAGTTGATAATAGATATTGATGATTCTATCTCCGTTCTAAATGCTGAAAGAAGAAAGGTAATGTAGGTAGGAGCAAAGGAATATTCATCCCACAAGACTTTTATGATATAGTCTTGTACTCCACAACTAGTAATTGTGCTTGCATATTGTCCGTTATCCAAAAAGCAACATCTCACGCTTGGGGTATCTATGTTTTGAGCTAGACCTATAATAAACACAATACATAAAAAAAAAGCAGCCACTGATACTTTTATGTTGTAATATATAAAACATTTGCTCTTGATAAATCATTTTGTAAACTAAAATACGATAATTATTCGCAATATCGATATTTGAAGTCTGTCAGATATTTTTTAGCATTCATCGATAAATTTTCTCCACTGAGTCGCATTTAGTGGTAGTTCTATAAATAAACAAATAACCAAATAAATAAGCAAACAAATAAAGTTGCTTCCTTTGCAATAAAATTAAGTAATTATTTTTACTCAACTACTGATTTAGGATATAAAAAATTAAACTGTATTGATTAATCGTGAATAAAAGTAAAAAATGCTGATTTAAATAATCCAATTTTGATAAAGTGAATAAGCTAAAAATTATTTACCCAAATTCAAGCAAAATATAACCATGAAAATTAGCGCTCGCAATCACTTAAAAGGAACTGTGAAAAAAATTATCCCCGGAGTTGTGAATACTGAGGTAACTTTAGAAATAGCACCAGGAGTAGAAGTAGTTTCTATTATTACAAAATCATCCGCAGACCAAATGCGTCTTTCTTTAGGAAAAGAAGCTTATGTTGTAGTTAAAGCAACAGATGTAATGGTTGGCATAGATTAAAAAAAGCGGCTTGCTATGATGGCAAGTCGCTATCTATATAAATTAAAAATTGAGCAATTAACAATTAGTAATTATTAATTACACCAAATAAGGTTCTTGATGAGTTTTAATTGTGCAGTTAGAGCGGGGATAAGTCACACAAAGTAAAGCAAATCCTTTGGACATTTGCTCATCATCTAAAAAGATTTGGTCGGATTGATCTATTTCACCTTCAACTACTTTACCAACACAGCTTGAGCAAGAGCCGGAAGAGCAACTGAAAGGTAATTCGACTCCTGCTTCTTCTGCTGCTTCTAAAATAGTAGTTTCTTCGTCAACTTCTATTGTGGTGTCTAAATCTTCCTTTTTATTAATCAATCTAACTTCGTAACTAGCCATGTCTCTGTTCTCCTCAAACGACGTATAAGTTCTGATTGACAGTTGATGGTTGATAGTTGATAGTTGATGATTGTTGGTTGTTACTGGTAACTGATAACTATCAACTATCGATTAACCACTATCAACTATCCATTAACAATTTATTGATTACAAGGTACACCATCGGGTGTACAATCACCTGCTTGAAATGACTTACCACAACCGCAGGTATCGGTTGCATTGGGATTAGTAAACTTAAAGCCGCTTTCCATCATTCCTTCGATAAAATCGATTACCATTCCTTGCAATAATGGCGCACTTTTAGCATCAACATAAATTGTGATGTCGTCTTGTTGAACCACTAAATCGTCATCACTCAGTTTGCTGGTGATGTTCATTGCATATTCGTAGCCGTTACAACCACCATCTTTTACAGAGACACGGATACCTTTAGCTTTTTCGTTTTTATCTGTTGCTGTCTCTTGTAAAAACGAACTTAGACGTTGTGCTGCTTTTTCTGTCAAACTAATGGTCATGGGTGTTCCTCCGTGTTTGTAGATAATGGTTGTTTTTGCTTAGAGAATGAAAATTGATCAGAGAATGATGTCTGAATAGCCGTCTTATTCAACTTCAACCCATATAAGGCTTGTATCGATATCCTTTGAGATGTAGAAGTTAGGATTTGTAGTTACCAGTAATTTCCAGAGGTTGGGATTGCGAATATCTCCAAGGTGCATTATTACCGCATACCGGACATTCGCGATCGCGATAAGAACGACGTTTTGCAAAGTCCATTCTGGTAAAATCGATTGTTAGTAACTGTGACAATAAAGGCTGACTAAATCCGGTAATTAACTTAATAGCTTCCAAAGCTGCTAGACAAGCTAGAGTACCGGAAACTACACCTAGAACTGAAAATGCACGTCTATCCCAATCGGGTTTTTCTGGAAATAGACATGAAAGACAGGGAGTTACACCGGGAATAATTGTAGTTAGATAAGCCTCCATTGAATCCATTGCAGCTTCTACCATTGGCTTACGCCACCGAACACAAGCTTCATTTAATAGATTACGCTCTGTAAAGTTGTGAGCGCAGTCTAAAGCCATGTCGGCTCTTTGGACTAACGAGTCTACATTCTCCGGATTGATGTAATCGTGAATCGCTTCTATCTCAATATCAGGATTGATAGCTTGGAGGGTTTCTTTAGCTTTAAATACCCTTGGCTTTCCTACCCAATCATGAGTCATGAGAATTTGACGATTCATATCATCAAGCCGTAAGTCACCTCCTCTAACCAGGATTAATCGTCCTACACCTGCAACCGCGAGGTAAAGTGCAGCAGTACCGCCTAATCCTCCAACACCCGTAACCAGAACCGTAGCTGACTTTAAACGCTTTTGTGCCAATTCACCGAAACTAGGAAGCGTCATTTGGCGACGATAGCGTTCCAACTCGGTAGGTGTTAGGTTTACCACTTTATTACCTCCTAATCCGAATCAATTTCTGTCAGCTTGACTACATTTTTTGGTTTCTGGTGAAACACTTTAAAAAGTTTTTCTTGTTGGGGTGTTGACTCTATAAATACCTGATAAGCTTTCTCTAATGCTTCCCGATATTTACTTAATCTTTGTGAATCATTAAGTTGCGAATTATCAGCATCAATTTCCTTGATATATTTAGAAAACTTTTGCAAAATGTGCAGACGATTTACATTGACCATTTTTTGGTCATATGGGATTTGAAAAAACTTAAAATAATCTTCTGCATTTACCAATGTATTAAATTCTGACAAACTACCACTCATTGTTCTTTCTCCATGTTTTTCACTTGTTGTTTAAGTTCATTTAATTGACAATATATTTTATAAGTAGCTTCAGCTACACTCATAAGATTTTCATAATCTGTAGGTAAACCTTCTGCCAAATCATGTAAATCCATTTTCATTTGACCTGCTTTACTATTAAGACGCTTTATCTTTGTTTTTAACTCTTCAATATTTGTATTTGTTGTTTCTTCCGCCTGAGCCATAGACATCTCCGCTCTATTTCATCAGTTAACAGTAATCAGTAAATAGTAAACGAACAATAAATTTCCGTCGGTAATTGACTAGAGCTATAATTGATGCACTTTATTTTGAAAAACCCGGTTTTTCCGTGAATAATTTAGTTTGAATTATTTTTAAATTTAATAAGGTTCACATAGAGATTGTTTCTACTTTTTCCGCTTGTTTTTACAGATAATTTTGATTATCTCAAGCGTATTTTGTTCAAACCAAACAATATCTTGGTAATAACCGGGTTTTCTGAGATAATTTAAATCAGTGAACAGTGTTAGCGCAGGGTGACGCGGTAGCGTCATACAGTGAACAGTTATCAAGGCGTATGGTGGGGGACTTAAACCCGCTTTTGTCAACGTGACTGATAACTGATAACTGTTAACTGATAACTGTTAAAGTTCTCCTACTTCGGGAAAACGTCGAGCTAATTCAACGCCTTTTTGTACTAAAGTTTCTCCTTCTTCTGCTAGTTTCTCGAAAGAATTAAAGCCGAAACGATGAACATCCCGCAAAGTCTTTTTAACTAACAAAAGACGACCAGAAAATACCAAAATCCATCCGAATCCTTCATGATTCAAATCAGATACAACCTGCGATAGCAAACCAGTTTCCTGTTCGATGCGAATTGCTATAGCACGGTAAAAAGCATTAATCCGCGATATTGTCATCGGGTTAACATCACCCTCAACGGAAATTTCACGCTTCTTTTGTTTGCTAACAATGTAAGGTTTAATGATTAAATCATCCGACCATTTACGATAAGTACCGTAAGTATCTAAACCGCGAATTTGCTGGACTAATGCCTTAATAAAAGGAGAAGTTAAGACATCGCTTGTTGCTGTACCATTGACACTATTACTTGTATTCATACTGTTACATCTTCTTCTAATTCATCTTCAAAGTTACGGTCTTTTTGTTGTAGAGCTTTACGCAACCAAGGTGGAGGACTTCCTTTGAGAGTTTGCACTAACCGTTCCAAAACATCTTTAATTTCATCTTGCTCGGAACGCGCTTTTACCGGAGTTACACCCTTTTTAATTAAACGAGCCGCAGCGCTACCTCCAATCGCTGAAACATAAACAATTGTGCAATCTTCTAAGGCTTGAAGTTTTGGTACTAATTTATCTTCGTTACCATCTTCTTTAAGTTCACCCCCGAAGGAAAGAGTTTCTAAAAACTGATAACCTTCGTCAGAAATTTTATAAACATCAATCATTTTTGCCCATCCAAAATGAGCATTAATATAGACGTTATCACTTGTCGTAAAGGCAATTTTCATGTTTATTAGTCCTATAGAAAGGTCAGAGATCAAAGGTTAAAGGTTAAAGGTTAAAGGTTAAAGGTCAAAAATTTAATCACTCCTAACTCCTAATTCCTAACTCCTAACTCCTAACTCCTAACTCCTAATTATTAACTCCTAACTCTTTTAATGCTTTACACTCATTTCCTCTTGTTCTAAAAAGATGTTGCCAATGTCAAACATAATTTGCATCGTTCCTCGATAACCAACCTTAGTAAATTGACCAATACCTAAACGGTCAAAGATGGGAATACCTTGGCGATAAAGAGGAATATTTAGGGTTCGAGCAACTGTCGCTACCTGAGAATTACCAATTAATAAGTCAGAACCCACTGCAACTTGTTCAAAATCTTCCAAGTCACCAATAATCACTTTTTCTATAGGAAGTTTTTCTAAGTTAGGTGAACGTGTAGTAGTGACTGCGGCTTGAATTTCTGCTCCCATTGATTGCAAAAAGTTTACTGTTGACCATAGCAAATCCGGTTCTAACGCTAAGGATACCTGCTTGCGACCAAAGAAAAAGTGAGTGTCGAGCATCGCGTCTTGTAATTGACGACGTTGACGACGATATTTTTCGGGAACTCTAACACCACTAATGTCTGATAATGCTTGTAAAAAGTTATCTACAGCATCCAATCCAGTCATTTCCCCAAACAATTCATAGGGAATTGTAAATCTTTGATCCAATATTTCCGCAGCACCCCGCATACTCTCACCGATCGCGATCGTAAAAGCTGAACTGCCCATTTTACGCAGTTGTGCCAATGTAGTACCACCACCTGTTATCGGACTGTAAGAATCATCTAGATGACCATCTAAAGATGCAGAAAGATCGGGTACAACAATCGGGATTAATCCAAAAGCTGTAACAATCTCTTTAATTTCTTGTAAATCCCCTGGGGTAAAAGCTGAACTGATCAAAAGATTAACTTGATTGGGTCTAATTTCACCTTTTTGGGGAAGTTCTTT
>JBHJOU010000438.1:0-2314 GCA_050329355.1 Rivularia sp. (in: cyanobacteria) | reverse complement strand
AGGCATAGTACCAGCAGTTAAAGTACTATTGCGAACATCTGATACCACATACTGACGGGAACGAACATTTACAAGTTGACCTTGTTCGGGAATAGTTCTGACAATGCTCATAATTTGATTATTCTAGGTGAGGTTAGTTATAAGTTACTAGAATTTTATATCTAACAGATACTTTATTATTGCGCGATAGTACTTAATGAATTTATAAACTAAGCGATTAAGAAGGCAAATAAGGACTATGATACAAATATTGGATTAGTTTAATCGCTTTGATATTGTTTAGGAGATTAATAAAACCGAAAATTCTCTACTTTCCTTTCTCCTTCAATCAACTTTGCTTTGCACGGATAAATCTTGATATTATCGCTGCGGCTCTTACTTTTATAATCATCAATAAGTCTTCCCCAATTTAGAATAATTATATTAGTATTTTTTTGAGAATCCTTTTGTAAGCCAATTAAAGATTCGACATTATTAGTTTCCTGAGTTAAAGACTGTAAATTTGCTTCCTTGATTGAATTTTTTAGAGTATTCCAAACATTTTTAATCCGAATAACTCTATGAACATTGCCATGACCTGAGTGATTAACTATAAGTAATTCATAAAAATTATCGGTTCTTGCGTATTTAGCGTGCTAAAATATTAGCAGACATATTTATATTTTAGTAAAATAAATTATGAAAAGAGTCCTTACTCAACTCTTAAACTTGACAGACGTAGTGGTGGAATCAAGTATACAAGAGGGTTCGGTATTAATTTTATCAGTAGGTAAAAAGGAAAAAAGTGCAGGATGTCCGCATTGCGGTACAAAGTCAAGACATCTACACCAGAATCAAAACCATTTAGTAAAAGATTTACCGATGGGGGATAAAGAAGTAATACTAAATTTAAATAGACGAAGATTTAAGTGTAAAAAATGTCGAAAAACTTTTAGCGAGCAGCTTAATTTTATTGGAACGAAAAAGAGTTTTACGCATCGATATGCAGAACATATTGTTAAACAACTTATTAGTAGTAATGTAAGTAATGTGGCAGAAAATAATGGATTAACCGATGAAGAAGTTAATTCAATGCTTGAAGATGTAGCTAAAAATTTATTACCAATAAATCTAAACAATTTGAGAAGGTTAGGAATTGATGAAATAAGTTTAGTAAAAGGGCAAGGAAAATTCATTGTTGTACTTGTAGATATAGATTCAGGAAAATTAATAGGGTTAGTAAAGGAAAGAAAACAATTGGAAATAGAAAATGTGATGAGAAAGTGGGGAGAAGAAGTTCTAGAACGAATAGAAGCGCTGTAGTATCGATATGACCGGAAATTATAAAAGTTTAGTTGACAAAATTTGCTCCAATGCTGTCGTTACGGTGGATAGGTTCCATGTTACCAAAATAATACATGAAGAATTAAACCAAGCTAGAATAGCAGAAAAGAAAACAGCATGTTTAGTTGAAAGTTGAGGATAGGGAAAAAGTTTTTGATAGTCTAAAAGGTAATAAATTTACAATTTTAAAAGCAGAAGATAAGCTGACAGAACAACAAAAAGTAAAATTAGATACAATCAGAGAAGCATCTCCTTTAATAGCAATTATGCATTCATTGAAAGAAGAATTCCGTAATTTATTTAATACAAGCGAAGATTCAGGAACAGGAATATTAGGGTTACTCTATTGGTTAGAAAAAGCTGTACCTTATTATCAGAAAAGTGTTAAGACGATTAAACGCTGGTTTGGAGAAGTAGCTGGATATTTTGAAAGAAAAACTACTAACGGGGTAGTAGAAGGGATTAATAATAAATTGAAGCTAATAAAACGAAATGGATTTGGCTTTAGAAACTTTCGCAATTTTGAAATTAGAGCTTTACTTTCTTGGCATTATAATACTAATTTAGCACGTTAAGTACGAAAGAGCCTAAAAAAGTATGGACAACATTTGAGTCTTTCTCTTTTACAAATATCTTAAAATCATCCACACTAATTGTCGCATCTGCTCCTATTAGAAAAAGACTTGCTTTTTCGATAAAATCAGCGTGTGAATAATCATGCTTAAATTGTCGCTCTTGACGCAAGAAGTAGACATAATCAACAATATTTCCCTCTTCAAGCCCAGCTAGCTTATTGGAATAAGAAAGAAGCTTACCATCGAAATTAAAGCTAAATTGACGATAGGTTTTAGGATGGAATAAACTAAGAAAATCGTCATACTTAAAAATTTTCCAACCATCTAATTCTTGAGCTAATGATGCAATAACTGCATCATTTTCATAAGAACGAAGCGCTTTCCTTTTATCCCAATTTTTATCGGGACAATCGACT
>JBHJOU010000917.1:0-6279 GCA_050329355.1 Rivularia sp. (in: cyanobacteria) | reverse complement strand
CTTCTGGTTCAAAATATTTCTCTGTGGTTGCAAGCGGAAAAAAGTAACCAATAGAATGTAAAAATACTTCTACGTCGCGCTCTAAATTATCTATATTAAATACATTAGTTTCAATACCCTCTTGAAGAATCTGTAATAAGTTTTTTCTAGTCCAATTACTTTGTTCTTCTATTATATTTGGGTTTAAACGAATTACAGCACGAGCTAATTCGGCTGCATGAGAACCACTATTACGGGTTTCTTGAGATGCTTGGAAGCGATTGAGAATATAAGTCTTGAGTTTTTCCTGGGGAGACTTTGAGGAATTTAGAATTATCTGGGTATATGCTATATGTTGCTGTGCAAAAGCTTCGGTACTAGCAATTAAAATATCGTCTTTATTTTTAAAGTATAAATATAGCGTCCCCACAGCAATACCTACATCTTTAGCAATTTCTTGCATTTTTGTTTTTTGAATTCCGTATTTGCGGAGACGCTGTTTGGCTGCATTTAAAATTGCTGTTCTTTTTTCTGGATCAAGTCTTTGCATTCGATACTAATTTCGTTTCCATAATTTGACTTTAATGCCATTTTTCGGACGTAATGTAAACGTTGGGTCAATTTCTATGTTTTGATTGGGCAATAATTCTAACTTGAATCGCTGACTAATTAAAGCAATAATGATTGTTGCTTCCATCAAAGCAAAGCTTTTACCAATGCAAATTCTTTTTCCTCCACCAAAGGGGAAATAAGCAAAGTTTGGTTTTTGATTTACTTTTTCTGGTAAAAAATTATCTGGGTTAAATTGATCGGGATTTTCCCAAAATTCGGGATGACGATGAATCATAAATGGTGCTACGGTAATGAGCGAATTTTTGGGAATCAAGTAACCTTGAATTTGATCATCTTGCTTGGAAGTTCTCGGCATTGCCCAAGCTGGTGGATACAAGCGTAAGGTTTCATCAAATACTCTCCTTGTATATTCAAGTTGGGGTAATTTCTCAAAGCTTGGATTACTACCGTTCAAAACTCTTCGTAATTCTGATTGTAGTTGTTCAGTAATATCTTGATTTTCTGCTAATAAATACCAAGTCCAAGCTAAACTTGATGCTACAGTTTCGTGTCCTGCAACTAATAAAGTTATTGCTTCTGAAAGCAATTGCTTATCGCTCATTCTTTCCCCGGTTTCTTCATCCTGTGCGGACATTAACATTGATAGTAAATCTTGTCTATTTTGAGGATTTTGACGGCGAGAATTGATAATATCTAAAACTAATTTATCTAGAGTTTGTTTTGCTTGACGAAAACCTTGATTTCGAGATGTTGGTATCCATAATGGTTCGGTCCATAGGTTATTCATCTTATAATTTATGAATTCATATCCCGTGCGAAAAGCCTGACCTAAAATGCTATCTTCATCGCTAATATCTTTACTAAATAAGGTTTGTCCGGCAATGTTCAAAGTCAACCGTAGCGTTTCTTCGGCAATATCAATTATTTCACCATCAGGTTTGTGTTCCCATTCTTGTAAAAAAGATTCAGTACAACTAACCATCACATCAGCTAATTTTGCTAGCTGCTTCATGTGAAAAGCTGGTTGCATTAACCGACGATGCTTAAGCCAGAAATCCCCTTCGCTAGTAAGAATACTTTCCCCCATCATTAGAATAAATGGTTTATTTACAATGTCGGGTTTTGCGTAAAGTTCTTGATGGGTAGACAATATATGTTCTGCATACTTTGGATGAGCAAGTAGATAAATCGAGTAATTTGGCATTATTGGTAAACGCACCAAATCCCCGTACTCTTTCCACATCCGGTTATAGAAGTTTAGCGGATTTTCTTTGATTTCCTTGGAGTTGAATACTAAATATCCGGGGTGTGTCGGTGGTGATTTGCGACTTTTTACGGTCATAAGATACCTCGCTGAAATGAATAATGAACTGTTTTATGTATTATTCATTTTAGCCTGTGAGATGGGGATTGTGTGTGTTGCTTTGTTTGGTTTTAACCCCTAACTGCTAAATCCTTCTTGCCCATTTTCCACTGAAAAAGTCGTGTAACAAAATATAAAAACAAGGAATAATAAATAGAGTTAATAAAGTTGCTAAAGATAACCCGGAAAATACTACTACACCCAAAGGTTGGAGGAATTCTGAACCTTCCCCGATTCCTAATGCTAAGGGAAACATCCCCAAAACTGTAGTAATGGTAGTCATTAATACTGGACGTAAGCGTTGAGGTGCGGCTTGTAAAATTGCGGTTTGACGGTCAACGCCTTTTTGTTCGCGAATTTGATTTGCTAACTCTACCATGATGATGGCGTTATTCACGACAATTCCCACCAATAATACAGCACCGACAATTACTGTTGCTCCGATGGCTGTTTGAGTAATGTAAAGTCCGAAAATACCCCCAGCTAATGCCAAAGGGATTGTAAACATAATTACTAGTGGGTCAACCAAGGAATTGTACTGCACAGCCATGACCACAAACACAAGAAAAGCAGCTAATCCTCCTAATAATTTCAAAGAGTTTTGTAACTCCTGATTAGCTTCTGAAGCTGAACTGGGCAACACTGAAACACCCGACGGTAAATCCAAATCTGCGAGTACTGAATTAACTTGGTTTAACGCATCACCAAGGCTTGCTCCTTCAACTAAATTACCAGCAACAATAAAAACCTGACGCTGGTTAATCCGCTGAATTTCTCCGGGTGCTTGTCCGTCAACAATATTGGCAACATCACTCAAACGTACTTGACGATTATTATTGACAAATAAAGGCAATCTTGCAAGTTCCGAAGAGGATTTTATCGAGTCTTCGTCTAACTGCACCTTTATATCGACCAAACGATTACCGCGCTGCAACTGAGTCGGTGTGCTTCCTTCAATGGCAGTTTGAATTGTGTCACCAATTGCTTGAGTTGTTAAACCAACTGCTGCAACTCTTTCCCAATCGGGAATAATCTGAATTTCTGGTTGACGGGGGTCAGCATCGGGACGGAATCTAGCTAAAGTGGCTTGCTCTTCCATCGCTGCTAATACCTGACGACCTGCTTGTTCTAAGGATTGCGAATCATTTCCTTGTAAAATTACATCAACTTCGGCACCGCGCACGGGAGAATTACTCAAAATTAAACCCCGAACTGCACCCGGACTTAGACGTAAACGAATTCCAGCTAAGTTGAGTTTATCTAATTCGGTGGTGACTTTTTCGACATAAGCTTCCACATCCGTACCGGGTTTTAAGGTAATGGTACTCGAACCCCGTAATGGGTTTTGAGCGGTATTGGTACCAAATAGCGCACCTCCAGCAGTGGTAAATACGTATTCGGTTTCTGGCTGTTCGAGTAAAATTTCATCTACCGCAGCCATAACTTTACGGTTTGTTTCTAATGGTGTACCGGGAGGGAACTGAGCAAATAAGCTGGCTTGTCCGGTACTGATGCGGGGTAAAATTTCTTGAGGGATTTGAGGAATCATCCACAAACTGCTGCCACCAAAAATTAAGATAGCAAGTCCAATTGCTAACCATCGAAAACGCAATACTTTCGCTAAAAAACTCCGATATCCTGCTGTCGCGGCTTCAAAGCGACCATTAAACTTACGTAGCAGCCAAAATTCATTTAAGCGACTTGACCAGCGCCAAGCTAACATTCGAGATGTCATCATCGGGACAACGGTGACTGCAATTAAAATCGAAGCCGCAACAGAAAAGCTGATGGTGAGAATTAACTCATTAAATAGCAGCGAAATAAAGCCACCGATTAAGATAAATGGCAATATTGCAACTAAGTTTGTACTGGTGGAAGCAATCAATGCGGATTCAACTTCTCGGCTACTTTGTTCGGCTTGAACAAGTAATTGATGGGGACTCAAACGAGTTTTGGCACTTTTACCAGGAGTCATCCCCGCACCTTCGGCAATATTCTCCAACATGACGATGGAATTATCGACAACAATCCCCACACCCAGCGCTAAACCACCCAAACTAAAAATGTTCAAAGAGAAGCCAGATATACCCATCAAAATAATTGCCGCTAAGGTAGCCAAGGGAATCGCCAGCACGATGATAATTGTTTGACGGATCGAACCAAGGAATAATAAAACGGCGATCGCAGCGAGTAAGGTACCAATTAAACCGGAAGTGGCTACGTTTGATATGGAGTTACGGATAAATTTTGATTCATCCAAAGTAGTTGTAATTACTGTTCCCTCTGGAATTAAACCGGATTGTTTTAACTGTTCTAAACGGTTTTTGACGCTATCTACCACATCAACTGTATTGCCATCTGGTTGTTTTTGGACGCTGAGTTTGACTGCTTGTTCGCTATTGAGTAAAACGAACAATCGCTGTTCTTCGGAACCATCTAAAACTTGGGCAAAATCTCGTAGGTAAACGCGACGAGGGGGATTAGGAGAAGTGGTAGAGGATTCGGAGGAAGCAGAAGAAACTTCAAAGGAGAGATTTTTGATTTCTTCAACATTTTGGAAACGTCCGACTGTACGAATTAACGGCTCGGAATTTTCCCCAAAAATTCTCCCACCGGAAATATCTTGATTGCGGTTTCTCAGTTCATCTAGTACGTCTGTTAACCCTACACCCAAAGCCTGTAAACGGTTTAAGTCAATATTTATCCTTATTTCTTCTTCAACACCTCCCGATACATCTACTACTGCAACTCCCGGAACTACACCGAGTTCGCGAGCCAGTTCTTCTTCCGCAAATACACGCAGGTCAACGTCTTTTAAAGTCGGTGATGTTAAAGCAAATTCGTAAACTGGTAGCTGGGAAGGGTCAAATTTAAAGATACGCGGTGCATCAATGGTATCTGGTAAACGACCTCTAGCTCTGTTAAACGCTGCTGTGGCATCATTGAGGGCTTGGTCAATATTACCACCTGGTCTAAAGTACAAATCTATACTTACTTGCCCTTCGCGAGTTTGGGAATATACTTGAATTACTCCTTCTGTAGCAGCAAAAGCTTCTTCTAATGGTCTGGTAATTTCATCAACTCCCACTTCTGGAGATATTCCCGGTGCTTGTATACGTGCGCCAATCCGGGGATAAGTAATTGTTGGTAGTAAATCTACTGGTAATCGAATGATGAAAAAGATTCCTAGTACAATTACTGCCAGGGTTAGCATCAGTGTACCGATATGCTGGCGGATCGAAATACCGCTAATGCTAAATCCGCTTTTTTGATCGACTTGCTGCATATTTTGAGGGAATAGGGAATAGGGAATAGGGAATTGGGAATTGGGAATTGGGAAGTTAGAAGAAGGGAGTTAGATTAGAGGTGTAGTGCGCTTTTTCGGCTTAGTGGATAATATTAAGTCCGGATGATTACTCCTTTTGCGCTGAAAAATTACGTAAAAAAACCGCAGCGGAAAGTGTGGTCTTGGGGGTTTCCCCCATGAACAACTTTTCAAGAGAGAGACGCAGAGTACGCTGAGATAAGAGAAGAAGAGAGATAGATGATTGTTAGTTACAATGACCTCGCATTATTCTATATTTAGCTCAGTCATTGTAATTGGAAATCATTTTGTTAATGAGTAACTAATTCTTTTGATTTTTCTATCGTTATTGTTTGTGATAGTTGTTGTTTTTGAGGAAGATTTTTTTCGTAATTAGCTGTAATCATTTGATTGATTTTATGTTCAATATCAATTGCCCATTTTTGCAACCACTGAGGATTCCAACCGAAAGTCAAGAAACGTAGAAAGGGTTTTAAAAAACCTTGATGACGACGATAACCCATCCGGTTGTAGCGTTTCTTAAAGTATTTATCTTTGGTAGGTAAGTTCCATTTTTCAGCAAAGTGTTCTAAACTTGCCATTTCCCAAGCATTACTCCAACGCAACATAAAGAAAGATAATTCTGGCATTTCCCACTTCAAATCTGGTACATAAGTAACAACAGAAGTCGGTTCACAATAAATACTTCCATCCTGATTATTCACAGTCATACAAAAATCAATATGTTCGCGGGTGCTGAGAAAACCTTCATCTAACAACCCAATTTTATCAAATATTTGGGTGCGAACTAACATACAGTGAAATTCAGCAAATTCACATTTTTTGCGATGTAATTGTTCTTTGACATCTGCAACATTACGATTGACAAAGTAATGGATTTCATGAACTTTACGCTTGAGTTTGCCATTTTTATTTGGTTGTTCGATGATCCGAGCTTCACCACCAGCTAAATGAATCTTCTCACCAATATTTTTACCAATGCAAGTTAGGGGACAAACTACAGTAGCTTCAGTTTCTTCAGCACATTTTAACAACGAAT
>JBHJOU010000788.1:0-8877 GCA_050329355.1 Rivularia sp. (in: cyanobacteria) | reverse complement strand
TAACTCCTAACTCCTAACTCCTAACTCCTAACTCCTAACTCCTAACTCCTAACTCCTAACTCCTAACTCCTAACTCATAACTCCTAACTCCTTAAACCTTTTATTTAAATATTTAATCGTCAATTTAATTAATAGTCAATTTAAAATCTAAAATCTAAAATCTAAAATCCAAAATCGAATTGGGGGCTAATAGTGAAATATCAAATAAAAGGAATCAGACGCATCAAATTAAGGTCGATAAAAACGAGATTATTATTTTTTAATGGTCAGTTTTTAGCTTATATTTTATTTATTAATTTATTTAATTTATTTAATTTATTTAATTTATTACCAACTGCGGCAGCAACTGAACCTCTGATCAGCGTAGTTCAAAGTCGCGAAAATTCTAGTCAATGGGAAGGTATAACTAATCGCTTGCAATCGGCAGGAGTTAATTACTGTGTAATTTCTTTAAATAGCGTCAAAAGTACTGCTGATTGGGGAAACCGCACGGTGTTATTTTTACCTAACGTTGAAACATTAACACCATCACAAGCAATTACCTTGGAAGAATGGGTAAGTAGAGGTGGTAAGGTAATTGCTAGCGGTCCAATGGGAAGTTTATCTGCACCAGGGGTACGTCGATTAATTCAAAATATTTTGGGAGGCTATTGGGGATTTAGTTTGGAAGCACCCGATAAACTGCAACCTTCTACTAATAAATTACAGCGATGGGCGAGCGGTGCAAAATTAATGGGAGAAGTACGGGGTGCTGTTGTAGTTCCCGATGATGTTTCCTATCAAGCTGCTGTGTGGGATAACAAAGATAATTCTTCAGCAGTTTTAGCCACTCAACGCTCTACTTTCTTTGGTTGGCGCTGGGGAGTTGATACGGCTGCAAATCCGCAGTTGGATAGTGCTTGGTTACAAGCTGCTTTGAAACGACACATAACCCCAACTACTGTTAACACTGTTCCTGGTGGTTCTCCCGACTGTGCTAATTCAGCAGTCGCAGAAGCTCCAATTTCCCCAAGAAATACCAATTCCCCATCTTCCTTCAATATTACCGCCGTCATTCCCAATAATGCCCTTCCCAATGTAAATTTTAAACGTTCCGATCAGTTATCCGATGAAGCTATCGACCATTTACAGGATAATGTACGTCTGGATATCCAAGCCAATTCTAGTAAACCGATTAGTAGTACCGAAGTAATTGCACTACAACAAGAACTACTAAAATTAATTGGTCGAGTTGAAAGTTCCAATTTGTCAGCTGCGGCGATCGCCGGAAGTTTTCAGTCTGCAAAAGCCCAAACTGTAGAAGTTGCATCTAATCAACCAGGTGCATTAACTGTCAATAGTCAGCAAGCTTTATCACAAGCGAATGAAATTATCAAGCAAATACCCCAGTTGGTAGCACAGAAAAAATACGCGGAAGCTCGTAAGCAATGGTTAACAGCCAAAACTGCTTTATGGAATCAGTTTCCGGTGAACAGCAAAATAGCTCAACCAGAAATTCGGGCTATTTGGCTCGATCGAGGCACGATTGTCAACGCTAGAAACGAGCAAGGATTAGCACAAGTTTTTGATAGATTATCCCAAGCGGGTATTAATACAGTCTTTTTTGAAACTGTAAATGCTGGTTATACAGTTTATCCCAGCAAAATTGCACCCCAGCAGAATCCTTTAATACGTAATTGGGACCCCTTAAAATCTGCTGTGAAATTAGCCCATGATAGAGGAATGGAATTACACGCTTGGGTGTGGGTTTTTGCAGCCGGGAACCAGCGACATAATCAGATTTTGAATATTGACTCCAATTATCCCGGACCAGTGCTTGCTGCTCATCCTGATTGGGCTGGTTATGATAGACAAGGAAAGATGATTCCTCAAGGTCAAACTAAGCCGTTTTTTGACCCTGCAAATCCCCAATTACGTCAGTATTTATTAAGTCAGTACGAAGAAATTGTTACCAACTACGACGTAGACGGTTTACATTTAGATTATATTCGCTATCCTTTCCAAGACCATCAGCGCAACCGCAGCTACGGATATGGTAAAGCAGCGCGATCGCAATTTAAACAAAGTTATGGTGTAGATCCGCTACAAATTACACCGAATCAACGGGATATGTGGCAAAAATGGACAGCATTTCGTACTCAACAAATTGATAGCTTTGTGAGTCAAGTATCGCAAAAAATGCGCCAAAAGAAACCCGATTTAATTATGTCTGTGGCGGTATTTCCATTACCAGAACAAGAAAGAATTCAGAAATTACAACAACACTGGGAAGTTTGGGCAAATCGAGGCGATATAGACTTAATTGTTCCCATGACTTATGCTTTAGAAACTCCAGCTTTCAGCAGATTAGCACAACCTTGGATTCTATCGAGAAAATTGGGTTCTGCCTTATTAGTTCCCGGAATTCGTTTGCTGAATTTACCGACTTTAGGAGCTTTTGACCAATTACAATTAATTAGGGATTTACCAGTAGGTGGTTACGCCCTATTTGCTGCCGAAAATTTACAAAATCAGCAGCTACAGCAAGTTTTTAACAGTACACAAGGTAAAGCTCAAACACAAGAACCAATTCCCTATCGTCAACCATTTAAAACCGCTGCTTTGCGTTACGCTGCCCTACAACAAGAATGGGAATTTGTATTGCAAAACAAGCAATTACAAATGTCTAACAGCAGTATTTCAGAATTTAACGCTCAAGCAGAAATTTTAAATAATGCTTTAAATCAACTTGCAAACTCTCCATCAACAGCGAATTTACAAACCACAAAAGCATCATTAACCAGGTTTCAATCTCAATTTAGAATATTTATGCGTCAACACGCTTTAAATAATTCCTATCAAGTTGGAGTATGGGAAAATCGTCTTGCTACCATCGAAAGATTAATCAATTTCGGAGAACGTACAAGTAAAAAGAGTTAGGAGTTAAGAGTTAGGAGTTAGGAGTTAGGAGTTAAGATTTAATACGATTCGGAGCAAAAAATTTAGCAACCCAAAAACTTTCTAGAGACGCGATACATCGCGTCTCTAATAACTTTATAACAAGCACAAAATACTACGAATTATTTTGCTCATCACTAGAATTTTGAGATTCTTCTGCAACAGCAACAGAAGTTGCTTCGGTTGTATCTTGAGATTCTTCAGCAACAGTCTCTAATACTTCTTCAGGTTCCGGTTCCACTTTAGCAGGAGGTTTGGAAGGTTTGGGAGGGCGTGCTAAAGCCGGATTGAGCGGGGCTTTGATTTCATCTCTATCAGATGATTTTTTACCTCTACCTTTACCTTTACCTTCTCTTCTACCTTCTCCTCTACCTTCTCCTCTATCTCTAGGATTCTCTTGATCGCGATCGCGATCTTTTTTCACAGGAGGGACAAAATTTCGTTTTTCAGTACTGGTTTGAGAACTAATTTCAGTACTGGTTTGAGTACTAATTTCAGTACTAATTTCAGTACTAATTTCAACATCGGGTTTTACCTGACGCTCGGATTTTTTAATTGGACGTTCTACCATTGTGAATTTCTATTAATTTATTTGTATGATATATGCTTTTGACGATTAAGAGACTGTTCGCGGACACATTTAAACGACGAGAGCTATAGACAAAAATTACACCATTGTTAAAACAAGTCAAGTGTTTGAAATCACTTGCTCAATCACAATGAGTGTATGGCATTGTAAAAATCAAATTGTATGATAATTATGGTCAAATGTGTCGGCAGTTAGCAAAAAACTTATTTAAAAGTTGTTTATAATAATTTTCACTACTGAGCCATTACAATTTCACCATCTTTAATATTTAGCAATTTGGAAACAACAACCTTTTCTCCTGGCTGCAATCCTTCAATTACTTGAAATTTGTTGTCTACAGCTTTACCTAATTTTACCTGTTTTTGCTTAACTACTAATTGGGGGGTTGTGAGAGTGGGGTTTAATTTTTCGGCTACATATACAAAGGCTTCCCCAGCAATCCGAAACACCGCTTGATTCGGAATTAACAAGCCAGAATCCTGACTCCAATTGATTCTTGCTCTAGCAAATTGTCCCGCTTGCATCTTGCCTTCTTTATTGTCAAATAAAGCTTTAACTAGTACCGTGCGAGTATCTTGATTCACTTCTGGAGCTATAAAAAATACTTTTCCCGTACCAATATTTTCACTTTGAGCGTTGATTAATTCTACCGGCATTCCTTTACGTAGTTGTGTTTTATTTTCAAAGGAAACCGGGATATCAACTTCTAAAGGTTGATTTTGAGTGACTGTAGCAATCCGAGTTGCAGGGTTTACCAAATCTCCAACTTTTACTGAAATATTTGTTACGGTACCCGCGAAGGGAGCATTAATTTTATTGTCTTGAAGCTGCTGCGGTGTTGGCTGTGGAATTTTATTTTGAGGATTTATCTGTGCTTGTTGGAGGATTTTTTCTAAATTAGATACTGTTATTTGCTGTGTTTTGATTTGGGTATCTAAATTACTCAAGTTTGTTTTAGCTGCTGTGAGTTGTTGTTCATATTCATCTTTAGCTTGTCTTGATATAGCTCCTTGTTCAGCTAAGTTAGAATATTTTTCGTATTTTTCCTGATTTGAACTGACATTTTTCAGTAATGATAATCGTTGAGATTCTAATACTTGAAGCTGATTATTAGCGTTTTGTAATTGTTGCTCAGTGGTTTGTAAACTACCAAGATTACTACTATTTGTATTACTAGTTTGAATCGATTGATTCTGAGAATTTATTTGTAATAAAGGTGCTTGTGCTGCAACTTGACTGCCAACTTTTACAAATATTTGAGATACTTTACCTTGAGTATTTGCTTGAATACTAGCTGAGCGTAAGGATTGCAAAGTAGCAATGAATTCGGAACTTTCTCTAATTTCACCTGCTTCTACTTCAGCCAGTTTGACTGATACTGCTGATTGTTGTACGGTGGTAGTTGAAGACGAATTGTTTTTGTGAGCCAGCAAATACCACAATATCGCGACTCCACCAACGGTTAAGGTTACTGGTAACAATATTAAAAGTAAACGCTGCCATAAACGTAGCGATCGCGCAGGTTTTTCTGGATTATTTCCTTGAAGTTTAGTTTGAGATTCTGGAGTTTTCATGGCTTTTTGATAATTGATGATAATTGAAGCGCTACTGAGTTGAAAATTGAATTTTTAGATCAATAAGTTACTATTTTTTATTGGTTCTAACCGAGATTTTAAGAATTAATTCTCAGCCTTCAATAAATAAAAGGCAATAGTAACAACAAGGTTAGTTCATAAGTTGCTTAGAAACTATTAATTACAACAAATAAATATAAATTCTCAATATAAATATATAAAAAGATACAGTTAACTTAAATAAAGCATGATAAAACACCCGTCAACTTTCCCTGACACAATATATTAACTATTTTCATAAACTCATTTTATCTAAAATTGATAATTTATTTGTATATAAATAATAAAAATGATCATTAAAAAAATAAAATTATTTGATTGCAATATTCAAGACATGATTTACAGTGAAAGCACTTACTCAGCAAAAAATCAAAAAAAAAGGTGGAAAATTTCCACCTCTTAAAAAAAAATTAACCTTTAGTTAAGCGAATATGTTCTAATATTTGCTGTTTTCGATCGGCAGAATTGAGCTTAGGTTTAATAAAATCGTTGGTACTGCGAGCAAGATGCTCCATAATTCGCGTTTGGCGGTCGGATTTATCAGCCATGTTTAGGAAATAAAAAAATCGGTGAAACAAACAATAGATGAAAACGCAACTTATTAATTTAATATTGCGCTTACACGTTACTTTTATTGTAATGCAAACCTGCTAGTTTATTTGATAAAAATGCTATTCTATTACTAGAACAAATAGTAATTAGAGTAATTTCAATATGTCAAACAATATAGCTAAAATCAACAATAGGATTATAGTTCAACTAAAAGAGATTTCTAATCCCCATGTTTGACGTACCTTACTATGTCGATAAATAAACTATTAATGGCTTTACCTCCTGGGGAATATCAGCGACTTATTCCTTACCTAAACCCTGTAAATCTGATTTTAGGACAAGTGATTTACGAACCATACCAAGTAATAAAAGAAGTTTACTTTCCCTTAAGAGCAATGATTTCTTTGGTTTCTATGATGAGAAATGGTTCAACTACAGAAATCGGGTTGGTAGGAAATGAAGGAATGGTGGGTATTCCCGTGTTTTTAGGAGGTAATGTGACTACAAATCGTGCCATTGTGCAAATTGAAGGAAATGCCATGAAAATGGATGCTGATGTATTACAAAGAGAATTTGCTAAAGGAGGACAATTACAGAAAAACTTATTGCTTTATACCCAAGCAAGATTAACTCAAGTATCCCAAATAGCTGCTTGTAAATCCCATCATCTCATAGAAGAAAGATTTGCTCGCTGGCTACTATCAGTTCACGATTGTGTAAACCATGAGGAGTTACCGCTCACCCAAAAGTTTATCTCCGAAATGCTCGGAGTTCGTCGTGCTAGCGTTACAGAAGCTGCTATCGCGCTGCAAAAAGCAGAATTAATCAAGTACAGCCGAGGAATAATTACTATTTTGAACAGGAAAGAGCTAGAAAAATCAGCCTGCGAATGTTACAGCTTAATCAAAAACGAGTTTACGCGCTTGCTAAATGACAGTCCGAACTCCTAAATTTTATATTTTCTTAAACTTTACCCCTTATATGTACGATAACGTACTGTTTTTTTAGGATATCAAGGTATTCTTTTGTATACGGAGATACGGTGAGAGCAGCCAAAAGTCTGGTTTTAGGGGAATCTACCTGTAGAATTCTTTTTTCAAGCTAGTATTGACAAACTGCTAATACTGTAGTTTCTCCAAGGAAAATACCTTTGGACATCAGCAGATAGGTTTTTTTTAGTCTTCTTGTGTCGTCAGGTAATTTTCCAGATGCGACTCAACCAAGAAGATTGTGTTATTTGATATGTCCGAAGATATTGATGGTACAATAGCTAATCAATTACTCGCAGCTTTACCTTCAGAGGATTACCAACACCTAGCTCCTCATTTAGAGAACATTTACTTGATAGCTGGGGAAGTTTTATCCGAACCCGGAGAAACAATGACGGAAGTCTATTTCCCTACTTTAGCAATGATTTCCTTAGTTTCAATCATGGAAAATGGTTCGACAACAGAAATTGGTTTAGTAGGTAAAGAAGGTATGGTGGGTTTACCTGTTTTTTTGGGGGGTTGTTCGACTATCAGCCGCGCTATTGTACAGATGAATGGTACTGCGATCAAATTAAATGCTAACGTACTCAGAAGCGAGTTCAAAAGGGGAGGAGAATTACAAAGACTGCTATTACTTTACGCACAAGCATTATTTACCCAAGCTTCCCAAAATGCTGCTTGCAATCGACAGCATAATATCGAACAAAGACTTGCTCGTTGGTTGCTCACAGCACAAGACTGTATTATGAAAGATGAATTGCACCTCACCCAAGAATTTATTTCTCATATGTTGGGTACTCGTCGTTCTGGTATTACAGTCGCAGCTGGTATTCTCCAACAAGCCGGAATAATTCGCTATACACGAGGTAAAATTAGCATTCTTAACCGCGCTGCACTTAAATATACAGCCTGTGAATGCTATGAAGCAATTAAAAATGAGTACGATCGCTTGCTTAAATCCAAATAAATCCCGGCACTAAGTACGGTAGCGTACAGACGTTTGGTAAATCATTATGGGATTCTAAAGAAATAATTAAATCAATTTACAGGATTAAAGGTTGAAATTTTTAGAATTTTAATATTTGTGATTTTGACTATTCTTGAATGACAAAGAGAGGAAAATAGTTTTCAGTGATTATAAGTGAGAAGTACTTTTAATTAGATAAACTCCGATTCATTAATATGCTGTATGTTGATTTCAAATAAATTCAGAAATAGGCAATATTTTTACAGTAGGTAACATTGAAACAACTCAATAAATTATCAATTAATAAATAAAAATTTTACCTACATAAAATAATTAATTTTTGGGCATATTCAATAGGCAATGGAGCATAGAATAGTAGGATGAGAATAATTCATATTCCAGTTTATCTTCATGGATGAGATATTTCTCAATTAAAGTTTTGAATTTAAATAAGAATTTAAATAATAGACTTAAATCATCAACTTAAATCATAACTTTGGGAATAATCTGTTAATCAACACAATGATTTTCAGCCAAATTTTGTAGCTGAAATAAACGAGCCACAATGAAATTTAGAAGGATAGATAGATGTCCGAACACCAACAGGAGAAGCAAGAAGAATTAAAATCACTGATACTTATGGGGACTTGTCCCTGTTGCAGTTCTAATAACGTAAAATATTTTGAATATATCACAAATCGTACATTTGGATTTCACTGTTTTAACTGTGGTTGGAAATCTAAATATAATTCAACCGAATTAAAGGAAGCTTCAGCCAATTGGTTCCCAATACAAAGGTAATTCAACAGGAAACTTGATAAAATACAGAATATTTATTTCACAAAATATTTAAGAATGCGATAAAAGCTTTGTAATTACAGCATAATAAAAAAGAATATTCATGAAATTAATTGAATTAATGTCATGATAAATTTTACTAAATTTACTAAATTTACTAAATTGTTGATTTAATTGGGGAATTTCGGAAAATTAGTAAATTAGTCATCAGGGGGTGTTAGAGAAATGGCAAAAAGTAGTAAATTATAGAAGTCTGGGAGCTTTGAATGAATTGACCCCAATATTTAATGTTTACTTATGTCTACACCAGTTTCATCTCCATCTAGGTTCACAGCAGCAACCTCACTTGCTCTTTCATCTCTGCATATTCGTCTGGAAAGTTTAGAAAAAAAGCATCAATGGTTGCTCAAG